>JADIMT010000059.1 GCA_017694595.1 Candidatus Ornithospirochaeta stercoripullorum
TTGTAGTACTTGTAGTATGAAACAAAACGACGAAGCATCACTTCTCTCCGAAGATCTTTGCCTTTATTCTCGCGAAAAGCCCTTTTCTAGCGCTCTTGTATTCAGCGTTCTGCCCTTCCTGTGGCTTAGAAGGTGTTTTTCTGACAGCCTCGCTCTGCGGCTTGGATGGCTGAGGTTTTTTCTTTGGCATATCCTGAGCTTTCTTCTGGCTATAAGTCTTCTTAGCTTTATCGACATGCTCTGCCTTCTTGGCTCCATCGCCACCATATTGCTTACGATAATAAGCCATCCGCTCCTCAAGAGACATTGTAGAAAGCTTCTCGTACTCCTTTCCGTCACTGCTCTTCTGGCCGGCTTTATTCGGAGTTTTTGCCCCTTTCGGCTTTTCATTGCGCCTTTTCTCACCCCGCTTCTCTACACGCTTGCTTCCAGGACGGCGAGAGTGGTAATGATAGCCAGCGCTCTTGTCTTCTACGCTCTCAAGCCCAACTTCATCAGACCAGATTACAGGAATTTTCATCTGTATGAAGTTCTCAATAGGCTCCAGACCATAAATGTATTCCTCACAGGCAAGTGTAATAGCCTTCCCACTCTTGCCAGCTCTTGCTGTACGTCCAATGCGATGGACATAGCTCTCATAATCTTCAGGGATATCATAATTGACAACAAGCTCGAGATCATCTATTTGCAAGCCACGTGCAGCGACATCTGTCGCGACAAGATAAGGAAGCTTGCCTTCCTTCATCTTCTCCAGCGTCTTCAGCCTCTTCGACTGCGGCATATCTCCCATCAGATACTCAGCTTTATAGCCATTCATCACAAGGCGCTTGGCAACTTCGACAGCCATATCCTTTGTATTTGTGAAAATCAGGCAGGAAGCCGGATTGATCTTTTTCAGGATGGAGAGCAAAAGACCGAACTTCTCTGCTTTCGTGACATGGAAAAGCTCCTGAGTTATTTTCTTTACGGTGATCTCTTCAGGATGCACCGCAATCTCTTCAGGCTCATTCATATACTGCCATGCAAGGTTCCTGACTTTTGTTGAAAGCGTTGCCGAAAAGAGCATCGTCTGTCTCTCTTTCGATGAACGCATCTGCGCGAACATCGATTGCACATCTGGATAGAAGCCCATATCGAACATCCTGTCAGCTTCATCGAGGACGACTGTATCAAAGCATCTGAAATCGAGCTTGTTTGATTTTGCGAAATCGAGAAGACGTCCAGGCGTGCCTACATAGAGATTGAGGCCTGAAGAGAGCTCTGCATTCTGCTCTTTATATCCCACACCTCCATAGAAGCATCCAATGCGGTACTCAGGAAATCCTGCAGAAAGGATGCGCGCATCCTCCTCTATCTGTACTGCAAGCTCTCTTGTCGGGGATACAATCAAAGCAGCTCCTGATTTGTTTCTGCTGTATTTCTCAAGGATTGTAATGAGATAGACTGCTGTCTTTCCACTGCCTGTTTTGGACTGCACCATCACATCTCTTGAAGCGAGCGAGACAGGAAGCGCCGTCTCCTGAACAGGTGTACAGTCCGTGTAGCCTGCCTTTTCGATTCCGGCAAGCACCTCTTCCGAGAGAGGAAGTTCAGTAAATTTCATATATATAAAACCTCAAAGAATGAATTGCAGCTAATACATCGAAAACAATATAAGCAATATACCGTTTTGTCTACAACGCTATTCCCACTGCCTCTCCAGGCGGCAGATTTCCTTGATATCATCCCATCTGTCTCTTCGCATCTTGTTTCCAGCGACAGAATCAACAGGCATAGCACCCATCGAAGTGGAGGAAATGAAGAGAGAGTCGAACATATAGAGATTCGTATCTGTAGGAGGCGTATAGACTATCTCAAAGCCTAACTCAGATGCAGCTTTAAGCACGCTTATCCGAGTAATGCCTGAAAGCACCATTTCATCGGGAGCTGTGTAGATACGGCTTCCGGATATGCCATAGAAATTGCTTCTCGTGCCTTCCAGCACTTGTCCTTTCCTATTGACAAGCAAAGCTTCAAAACAGCCTGCTTTCTTTGCCTGTTCCAAAGCGATGTACTGCATCAGCAAGTTTGAAGTCTTAGCCTCTGGAAGGAATCTCTCGCCATAATAGAGAGAAAGAGCAACGCCTTCATCATAATAGCTATCAGGATAAGAAAGCAAATCTGTATATGTGACGAAGAAAAGAGGAGAAGGACCACCGACAATCAGGATTCTAGCAGTCGCGTCACAGATGTTGTCAGCTTCAATCAACGCATCAAGGGAAGCAGCAATAAGCTCATCAGAGAATGGATGCACCAGCGCGATATCGCGGCAAGAGATGCTCAGACGCTTGAGATGATCTGAAAGATGGACTATATGTCCTCCGATAATCCTCAACGCCTCATAGACAGAGAATGAATACTGCACCTCCCTGCTTGTTACAGGAAGGACAGCCTCGCTTTCGTTTATGATCTCACCGTTCTTTATTGCTTTTCGCTCTTTATCACTCATATTTGAGAATCTCCCTCGGCTTCGAACCATTCTGAGGCCCGATGATTCCATTCTCTTCCATCATCTCTATGAGCCTTGCAGCCCTGTTGTATCCAATCTTCATCCTACGCTGCAGGAACGAAGCGGAAGCGCATTTACGCTCAAAGACAATCTGCTTGGCTCTCTCGTAAAGAACTTCATCTGAATCTTCTTCAGAGACCGGCTCACCTTCATCGGCCTCCTGAGAAACCTCTGGTTCCTCGAAGATATCTTCCGCAAGATAATCTGGAGTACCATGCTTCTGAGCGAAATCAACGATTGAGTAGACCTCATCATCGGAGAGGAATGCACCCTGTATACGCTGGAAACCCATTGTAGAAGGCTCCATCAAGAGCATGTCTCCACGTCCAAGCAAGTTCTCAGCTCCTCCTTCATCAAGGATGATTCTGGAGTTTGTAGCTGAAGAGACAGCGAACGCAATACGCGCGGGGAAGTTGTTCTTGATAGTTCCCGTGATGACATCCGCGCTCGGGCGCTGTGTTGCGAGAATGAGATGAATGCCCGCAGCCCTGGCTTTAGCAGCAAGACGTGCTACATAGTTCTCGATATCCTTGCCGACTGTAGTCATCAGATCAGCGAACTCATCCATGATCAGGACGATATATGGCATCTTCTCTGCAGGTATATTCTCATTTCTGATCTTGGAATTGAGGCCTTCGATGTTACGCACACCGAACTTGGAAATCATCTGATACCTTCTCTCCATCTCATCGCAAAGCCACGCCAAAGCCTTCACAACTTTCTTTGGCTCTGTAATGACAGGCGTAAGGAGATGCGGAATGTTGTTATAGACAGTAAGCTCTACGACCTTCGGATCAACCATGATCAAACGCACATCCTGAGGACTTCTCGTATAGATGAGCGTACATATGAATGAGTTGATACAGACAGACTTGCCAGAACCAGTTGTACCTGCAATGAGCATATGAGGCATCTTAGCCACATCAATTGTAACAGGCTCGCCTGTAATAGTACGCCCAAGAATCATAGGAACACGCAGCTTGTCAGAATCTTCACGCTTCTTGAACTCCTGCAGCATATCCTTGAAGCCAATGATAGCTCTGTGCTTATTAGGCACTTCGATACCAACGGCCTGACGCCCCGGCACTGGAGCAAGGATTCTGATTCTCACACCACCTAGGTTATAAGAGAGCTCATCTTCCCTCTGCTTGACTTTCTGCACCATCACGCCCTCGCCAAGCTTCAGCTGGTACATTGTAACAGTGGGACCCTTGATGATGTCATCAAGCGTGACATTGACATGGAAGTCATTGAATGTCTCGATGATAATCTCGCCCTGACGACGTGTGAAATCATCGATTTCAGATGATGACTTAGGATACTCAACGAGAATATTTGCAGGAGGTGCTGTATACTTCTTCTTCGCGCGGCGTGAAATAGCAGCATAGCCCAGCTCATTGCTTTGCAAGCCACCGATTCCAACACTCAGCAGTAGCTCATTCTGCTGAGCTGCGATCTCAGAATCCGCTTCCTCAGAGGAATTGTCATCAGCTTCTTCGGCCATCTCCTGCTTCATAGCAGCCTGCCGTTTTGCCTTGCTTGCAGCTTCACGCCTCTGTATTTCCTCAAACGGATCAGGCCCTTCATCTTCTGCTGGCGCAGCAGCGGCAGGAGGAGTTTGCGGAAGTGGCACTTCATCAACTGCCACATCGTCCTCCTCAGCTTTTTCCTCTTCTATTTTCATGAAACCTGAGAGACCTGGAATCTTTTTCTCAGCGTGTTCTGTCGCTTTCACGGCCGGAGAGTGGAAAGAAGGCTCTTCAGATTCCACTGTCTCATCCGCATGGAACGTCTTTGAAGGGAATGAGGAGACATTCTTCTGCTGCGACAAAGCTTCAAAAAGCTTATAGCGAGGATGATCTGGAGAAAGCCCAGACGGAGCGAAAGAATCAGACTTCATCGCTTTTTTCTTCTTTTTATCCTCAACTCCTATGATAGGAGCCGTATTGCTCTTCACATCGCTTTCTTTATCTTTGCCATTCATCTCTGCCATGGCTTCAAGAGTGGCTTCAAGCATGCCACCTTTCTGGAATGAGGAAGGAAGCTCATGCTGTTTCTCTGTCTCTTTTCCAGTTTCAACATCCTCCCTCTCAAGCTCTCCTTTAAGCTGCGAGAAGACATCAGAGACTGGAGGCATCTCATATGGTTCTTTTTCTTCTTGTGTGACAGAACTAGTAGTAATCACATCAGGAGTTTTGATCTTCTTCATGTGCGGAAGCTCGCTTACAGAAGGAATATCCACAGGGATGGAAGGATCTGGGACGGAATAAGAAGACTTTGCACCTTTTGTCAGGAAGACATCCTCGCTGGAAGTGCTGGCATCCTCCACTTCTGCCTTGCTCTTCTTCTCAGCCTTCAGCGCAGCGCGGTCTTGCTTTTCCTGCTCTTTCTGGGCCCTCTTCTCTTCCTTTTCCTGATACTTCTTGAACTTCTTCTCATCCTTGGCGGCGAGACGCGCTTCTTTCTTCTCTGTCTTTTTGTCCATGCGTGCTTTCATACGCATGTACTTCTTATCTTCTTTCTCTTCTTTGAGAGAGCGCTCTGCCTCTTCCGCTTTTTCAGGCTCCGAGTCCTCGTTCTCTGACTCTTTCTCTTTCTTCTGCTCTGTCTCGAGAATAAGCCTTCTTATACGCTTCTCTTCTTTATCTGCAATGTTTTTGTCGACTTTTCCAGATACAGTAAGCAGGATGACAAGAAGCAGAACTTCAAGGATAGCGCAGAGAAGCACAAGCCATGAACGCTCTGGATCGAGATATGTCATGAGAAACGAAGGAGCGCTATTGCCATCCCTCATATGGGAGAACAGCATAACGGTCAGATAAATAAGCACTAAAAAAGGAATGGAAAGAAACATTGAGAATCTCTTTCTCTTCCTGAAAATGAGAAATACCAGTCCGATTACAAAGACAAAAGCTGAAAGAGGCAGCAAGGACAGCTCTCCTCTCCCAATACCAGCTTGCCTAGAAGCCTCACCGAGAAAATCTTCGAACCACTGGGGAAAAGATGTGAAAATGTCTTTTCCGAAAAGCAGGAGGAGAGAGAAACCTCCACCTAATACCAAAGAGAGAATACCCAATGCCAGGGAAAGCCTGTGTTTTCTAATCTTCATTTTTCCTGATATTCCTGAGGACTACCATCGTCCTTGCCTCATCGAGATAGGGAACTTTCAGCTCCACTAACCGCTCATCCGCCTCATAGCCCTCTCCCCTGAAGACGCTGAGCTCGGACAGAGCATTATTCCGCGGCCCTTTATATAGAAGAAGCGCTCCTCCTCCCTGAATGATGTGCATAACATCTTCAGCAAAGGAGAAAACAGGATGGAACGCACGACAGGTGACAGCTGGGAAAGCACTTCTCACTGTCTTAAGGTCTCTCTCTTCAACCTCCGCGTTCTTCAGCCCTATCCTCAAGAGGACTCCCTGCAGGAACTGGGAACGTCGCTTCATGCGTTCAACGAGCACAAAATGCCGATCAGGAAAGAGAATGGCAAGCACCACTCCCGGGAACCCCGCCCCAGAACCTAAATCAGCAATTGTATCCCCCGTCTTCGTCTCTTCTTTGAATATTGGATAAGCAGCCGCTGAATCCAATATATGTTTTATTATTATCTCATCAGGGTCCTTGTCCCCGACAAGTTTCAGCGCAGGATTGAAGAGCATGATTTCCTCAAGATAGACAGTGAAACTGCGCATTATTCTCTCATCCACAAGAATGCCCAGCCTTTCCAGTCCTGAAATCAAAAGCTCCTTATCCACGCTTAATACTCCTTACAGCAACAGCGAGAACTGCCACATCTGAAACTCTTATACCTGAGATTCTGCCAGCTTGTCCTATTGAAAGCGGATGCACAGCTTTAAGCTTTTCCCTAGCCTCGCTGGAAATGCCATCAACTGAATCATAATCGAAATCGGCAGGAATAACCATATTCTCAGCCTTTCTTGCTTTCTCGAGTTCTCTCTCCTGCCTTTCGATGTATCCAGAGTATCTGATATCCAATTCAGCTTCAGTCAATATACTCTCAGAATACCCCTTCAGCGCAGGTATATCGAAAGAGAGAATATCCTTCTCAGGTTCTCTAAGCGTATCATATGCGCTCTTCTGCCCGATTCTAGTATGCTGGAGAATTTCCTTGACTCTTCTGATCTCCTCACTCTTTCTCTCAAGACGCTTCATACGCTCAGCTGTTGCCAAGCCAACTGCATAGGACTTAGCTGTAAGTCGCTGATCAGCTGTATCATGGCGGAGTGAGAGACGATACTCTGCGCGCGAAGTGAACATCCTATATGGTTCTTTTGTTCCCTTCGTCACTAAATCATCAATCAACACACCGATGTAGCTTTCCGTCCTGGAAAGAATGAATGGCCCGTTGCCTTTCAACCTCTCTGCTGCATTGATGCCGGCAACAAGACCTTGAGCCGCAGCTTCCTCATAGCCTGAAGTGCCATTTGTCTGGCCAGCTATGAAGAGATTTGAAAGAATCTTGCTCTCAAGCGATGGCTTAAGGTCAAGCGGATCGAGATAATCATACTCGACAGCATATGCAGGCCTCATAATCTCGGCATGACGCAATCCCGGAATAGAGTGAATGAATCTATGCTGGACATCCTCTGGAAGAGATGAAGAAAGTCCGTTCAGATACATCTCTTCAGTACCCACCCCCTCCGGTTCAACAAAGATCTGATGTCTTTCCCTGTCTGGGAAGCGCACAACTTTATCTTCGATTGAAGGGCAATAACGAGGGCCTTTTCCAACAATCTTCCCTCCATAGAGCGGAGAGCGAGAGATATTCTCCCTTATAATCCTATGTGTCTCTTCATTCGTATAAGTCACATAGCAAGGAAGGGATGGCCGGGAAAGCGAATCTGTCATGAATGAGAAAGGAAGCATAGGATCATCCCCGTCCTGTGTTTCCATCTCATCGAGATCGAGCGTGCTCCTTCTGACTCTTGCAGGCGTTCCTGTCTTCATCCTTCCTGTATGAAAGCCCAAGCGCCTGAGGCTGTCTCCAAGACCTATCGCCGCACTCTCATTCAAACGTCCGCAAGGCGCATCATACTCACCAATGAAAATCTTGCCATCCATGAACGTCCCAGTAGTAAGGACAACAACACGGCAGGAAATCCTCCATCCGCGCTCTGTGACTATCCCGATAACGCTCCGTTTTGCTTCATCCACGATGAAATCTGTGACAGTATCCATGAAAAGCGAGAGATGTCCCTCTCTCTCAAGCGTCTCCTTAGCAAGCCGTGAGTAGCTGAATTTATCAGCTTGGGCGCGGGGAGCTTGTACAGCAGGCCCTCTACGTTTGTTGAGCATGCGCATCTGGATCATAGTGCTATCAGCGAGATGGCCCATCTCACCACCAAGAGCATCAATCTCTCGGACAAGATTTCCCTTCGCAAGCCCTCCGATGGAAGGATTGCAGCTCATACGACCTATCGCATCCAGCGACTGTGTCACAAGAAGCGTGTTAAAACCTTCCCTTGCCAACGCAAGCGATGCCTCTATTCCGGCGTGTCCTCCGCCAATGACTATTGCTTCATAATCCCACATATCATTTTCCTAAGCAGAATGAGGAGAAAAGCCTGTCAAGCACATCATCTCCAGTCACGCTGCCTGTCAGTTCTCCAAGCGCTGTCAAAGCACTTTGCAAATACATTGCAGTAACATCAGCTCCAAATGCAAGGCTCTTCTGAGCATCAACGAGCGCATCTGCAGCTTCGAGGAGCTTGTCACGCTGCCTCTCTGAGTCTATTCTTGGCACTCCTTGCGTGCAATCCAGATCTTCAGTCAGCCTTTCCCTGACAGCCTCAAGCACATTCCCTATTCCCTCGCCTGTCACTGATGAGAATGACAGTCCCGAAGAAGATGGAGAAAGGTCCTGCCTGGAGTAGACAGGAAGAATCTTCTTGCCCTCCGGTGGCAAATCGCCAGAGGATGGATCGATGACATATATGACCAGATCCGCTTTATCAATCAGCTCCTCTGAGCGTCTTATACCCTCTTTTTCTATAACTTCATCAGTCTCCCGCAGTCCAGCTGTATCGAAAAGCCTCACGGGAATGCCAGAGAGAATTGCATCAGTTTCAATATAATCCCTTGTTGTTCCCTCAACAGGAGAGACAATAGCCCTGTTCTCTTTCAGAAGAGCATTATAAAGGGAGCTCTTTCCTGCATTCGTTCTGCCTGCAATGACAACAAGAGCTCCTTCAGACCACAAGCGGGAAGCTTTGAATGTAGAAGCAATAGCCTCAAGTCTCAATCTTATCGCCTCAGCTTTCTCTTCAGGAAAGATCCAGTCTTCAGGAATCTCATCCTCTCCGTAATCGAGCTCAACTTCCAATGAGGCAAGGATATCGAGGATAGCATCTTTTGCCTTCTCCGCTTCTTCCCTGATTGAACCGGAAAGCCTTTCCAGAGCCTCTCCGGATGCAGTGCCGGTCTTTGCTTTAACAATCTCTTCCACAGCTTCGGCTTCAGTAAGGTCCATACGTCCATGCATGAACGCGCGATAAGTGAACTCACCGGGCAAAGCTTCACGTATGCCAGCTTTGACAAGCACTTTCTCTATCTCGCGGATGACGGCCAGAGAACCATGGCACATGATCTCAAATGCCTCTTCAGATGTATAGCCATGGCCTTTTGAATATTTGATTACCATCACTTCATCAATCCGCTTTCCATTCTCATCTTTTATATAGCCATGCACAGCCAATGATGAACGGGCCTTACCAAGGTTACCTGTGAAGTAAGGCTGGAAGAGTAAGAGTACATCATCGCCGGAGGCTCTGATGACAGCCAATGCCGAAGGGGAATACGGGGTTGCAAGCGCATAAATAGGTTCACCCGTCTCGTAATTTGCCATACTTTGATAGTATTGCAACTGAAGAGAGAGGGCAATACAATCGCGGCATGTACAATTTCGAAGCAGCCAGGAAGCGTTCAGAGCTTCTAATGAACATAAAACAGTATTTCATCGGGAAGGATTATCTGGAAGTATCAACACCGACACTCTCGCCGTATCTGATTCCAGAACCTACAATCAAAGCATTCTCAACACGGTTCATCAATGAATTCACAGGTTCCAAGGAGCTGTATCTCATTCCATCCCCCGAGATATTCATGAAGAAGTTGCTGGCAGCGGGTTCAGGATCAATCTTCCAGATCTCCCAGTGCTTCAGGAACTCTGAACAGCTTGGAGATGTCCATAATCCAGAGTTCACGATGCTCGAATACTACACAGTAGGAGCTGATGAGAAAGATTCAATCGCCATCACGGAAGATATGATCAGACAGACTGCATTGAAAGGCATCTCACCATCTTGGCTGAATGAGAAGCCACTGGTAATCACAATGAGTGAAGCAATGATGAAATATGCCTCTGTCGATATGGATAAGGCTGAGAACATAGAGTACCTGAGGAAAGAAGCTGTCAGATTAGGGCTTGAACCAGGAGTGGATGAAAGCTGGGATGATACATTCAACAGAATCTTTCTGACATACACTGAGCCATCTCTCCCCAAAGACAGGGAAGTATACCTTACAGAATATCCTGACAAAATAGCGTGTCTGGCTAAGAACGAGAAAGGCAGACCTGTAAAGAAACGTTGGGAGATGTATATCGCAGGTATCGAAATCGCAAATTGCTACGACGAAGAGACAGATAAAGCAGAAACAGAACGGTACTTCAGGGAAGAGGAAGAGCGAATGCACGAGATGAGAGTGGGAACCGAAGATGTGATTCCGCTTTGCGATCCTGCTTTCCCTTCCCTTTCCATTCCGCAATCGTCAGGAGGGGCTATGGGACTGGACAGGCTACTTGCTGTCCATCTCGGACTTAATTGCATAGAGCCTTTACTTTTATTTCCTCTTTCTGATATGCTACGGCCGTAAAAACCGGAAACAGTCCAATTCTACGAGGTAACAATATGATTAAAGCAGGTCAGATTGACAAGGGAACTGCTCTCCTGATCAAGGGTCAGCCGTTTGTTTGCATTGAGCGTGAATTCGTCAATCCTGGAAAGGGATCAGCATTCGTGCGTCTTAAGCTGAAGAGCCCAGCAACAGGCCAGGTTCTCTCAGAGACTATGAAGAGCCAGGACAATGCAGAGGATATCACAGTGGAAGACAAGGATCTCCAGTATCTCTACAACGATGGAGAGAACTTCTACTTCCAGAACACTGAGACTTTCGATCAGATTGACGTTCCTATGAAATCCTTCCCTGATTACGAATACTTCATGAAGGAAGGAGAGACATACAGAGCAACATTCTGGGAAGATCAGGTCCTTGACATCACAATTCCTTCCAAGATCGTATTCACAGTTGCAGAAGCTGAGGAAGCTGTAAAGGGAGATACAGTACAGGGCGCTACAAAGTATGTCACAACAGAGACAGGTCTTCGCGTCCGCGTTCCTATCTTCATCAAGCAGGGCGAGAAGATCAGAGTCAACACAGAGACAAAAGAGTATCTCGAAAGAGTCAACAGCTGAGCACTCTGATTCAAGGAAAGGAGCTGTTGCACAAAGTACTTTCAGCAACAGCCAATCCAGTACAATGTACAGAGTTTCAAGGAGACTGATGGGCATAATACCCTAGGTCTCTTTTTTTATCATGCCCTATTCTTCGCCATGATGGAAAATAATCATTTCAACCGGAGAACTACAATTTATTCCTGAAAAATCTTCATAAAATATGATTATCAATGAATTGCGTTAACGTATCTCACGAATATTAGTATCGTTAAAAATCATTTGACTGCTCATGTTCCCGATTTATAATTAGATGCATGTAGTAAATCGGTTTAATATTACTGAACCGGTTTACATTGGAGGTTGAAATGAAACGATTACTGACGTTTCTAGTTCTTCTTGCAGCAATCGCTGCTTTCGCTTTCGGAGCGGACGGCCCAGTTGTCAATACTGAGTACGGCCCGGTACAGGGAATCCATCCAGATACATCGCTTCCAGATGTCGTCGAATACAGAGGCATCCCATTTGCAGCACCACCAGTCGGAGACCTAAGATGGAAGGCACCGCAAGATCCAGAGCCTTGGACAGAAGTTCTCGTATGCGACACCTACGCACCTATTCCGATGCAAGTTCTCGGCGGCGCTACAGCTCAACCATATGACCAGGATTTCTATTTTGACGGCGTACCTGAGATGTCGGAGGACTGCCTCTACCTCAACGTTGTTACGACAGAGACCAACATCGCTGAAGGAGGTAAACCGGTTTTCGTCTGGTTCCACGGCGGTGGTCTAAACAGCTGCTACACATTTGAGCCTGAGGCAAATGGCGCTGAGATGGCTGAACGCGGCATAGTGGTCGTCTCCGTTGAACAGCGTCTTGGACCATTCGGCTACCTTGCATTGCCACAACTTACCGAGGAACAGGGACAGAGCGGCAACTATGGTCTCATGGACCAGATTAAAGCAATGGAATGGGTACGTGACAACATCGCCCAGTTCGGTGGTGACCCTGATAACATCACAGCAGGCGGACAGTCAGGTGGAACGACAAAATCGATGGCAATGCTGATGTCACCGGAGATGGACGTGAAAGTCAACCGCCTTATCCTCGAGAGCGGCCTCAAGTATCGCCAGAGCTATCCGACTAACGCTGACGCAGAAGCACAGGGTGAGCGTTATCTCGAAGACCTCGGACTCGATCCTGCTATCACGCTTGACGAGCTCAGAGCAATACCTGCTGATGGACTTATCGACAACACAAGCGCCAACTACCCGCAGGCCATGAATCAGGATGGCCTCTATGTCGTCTACCCTGACAATTACGACGCAATAATGGTTGGTGTATTTGACAACGTACAGATCCTTTCCGGTACGAACCTCGGTGAAGGCTCATACCCGGCAAGCGCAACAGCTGATGCATTCTATGCTGGCTTCCGCGCAGAACTCGGTGACGAGCTCTATGATGCCTACGATTTTGAGAACCTCGTAAAGGTCACAGACGTTTCAGCTCAGACAACGGCACGCCAGCTCGGTACATACGGCCTTGGATCAAACGTCTCAAGGAACCTCATGGTGAACCGTCTCTATGGCGCGATGATTGCAGAGAGAACAAACGGCGAGACAAAGAACTATACATACCTCTTCTCTCACTTCACGCCAGAGAGCGTTTCCGATATCGGTACAGCGCGTTCAGCAGCTGAACAGTGGGCATGGCATTCTTCGGAGATGTGGTATACTTTTGACTCCCTTAAACCAGGCCTTCCAGCAGTTCGCGAATGGACCGACTATGATTATCAGCTTGCGGACATCATGTGCGACGCCTGGGTAAGCTTCATCAAGACAGGCGACCCGAACAATGCAACGCTCCCAGTAGAATGGCCAGTTGCTGATGATGGCATGGGCTATATCCAGTTTGGCAATGGCATATCGGCACACACCGGAGAGCTCACCAAGCTTGAACAGCTTATGGCTGATTACACAACTCAGGAATTCGGACCAGCCAACTAAACGCTGACAGGAAACAGAACCACGGGCCATTCGCATAGAGGATGGCCCGCTTTTGTGACAACGAAGTTTGACAATCTCCTGCCCTCTTCAACGTAAGGAATCCACCCTTTCCCCATATTTCGAGCTACATAGGATTAATGACTTTCGTCACAGTCTGTGGATTTCCTTCACTTGCAGTATCTTTTGGGAAGGCTCCTGCGTTTCAATCATCTTCAGGCTCTCCCCTGTGCACAAAGCGCATCAAGATGAGCGCTATCAGCATAAACACTAAGCCAAAGAGGAAGAGAGCTGGATAACCAAAGAGATCTATCGAACCTCCAGCCAGCGGTGGTGCTATGATGGAAGCCAACTGTGAGAAGAAGTAATAAGCTCCTGTATAGATTCCAATTGTCTGGTAATCAGCCATTTGCCAGAGCATCGGGAATGAGTTAGTGACAACTGTTACCCAGAATATGCCGAAAAGGAAGAGAAGAACCCAGAATGAATAGAGCCTGAATGAAGCGTTCATACCCGCTGTCAGCGTACCATGCAAGAATACAAGCAGAAGCACTATGACGATTGCAAGCAGAGCTCCCCTGATAGTCTTCTTCCTGCCATACCGATGAGCAAACTTACCTGAAGGCACTGCGAAGATAGCATAAGCAATGCCGACCATGCCAGCAGAGAGTGCGGCCACGCCCGAGCTTGCACCCAGTTCAGTCGCTGTGTACTCGCCGATGAATGGCAGTATTCCCTGATAAGCAATAAACCAACAAAGAAGCGAGAGGAGTATGAAGAGAGCACTCTTCTCTTTTTCAGAGAAAATTTCCTTGAGGCTTTTCAGCAATGGTTCTTTCTCTTCCTTCTCCCCTTTATCTGCAGCAGCCACAGTGCTCTTCTTCTCTTTGACGAAGATGAATAGCAGGATTACAGCAACCAGCACGAAAACTGAAGCTACAGGAAAGGCAAGAATCATATCACGCTCACCAAAGCCAGGCACATGCACTTTCACATCCATCAGCCTTGCAAGAAGCACAGTTCCAAGTATAGTAGCCAGCCCTCCCATCGTGTTTATCACACCATTAGCTTCGCTTCTCAACTCGGAAGGAACCATATCGGGCATCAGTGCAACGACAGGACCACGCACAGCCTGCTTGAAGATATTGAGCATGAAGATCGTTATACAAAGAAACACGAGAGATTCAAGCGCGGAGAATGGCACAAGAGCAAAGAAGATTGCAGCCAATGGCAGCAGCGTTATGATATAAGGCATTCTTCGCCCTATCCTGGTATCAGTCCTGTCTGAAAGCGCTGAGAAGATAGGTATGAGGAATATCGCAAGAACATTGTCCAGTGTCATCACTGTTCCGACAAGAGCTTGCGACTCTATGAAAGAACCAAGAAACATTGGCACATATGTATCATAGAGCGGATCCATGAGCCCCATCGTGAAAAATCCAAGTCCAATTAGAAATGTAGTCTTCCAGTAGCCTGATAGGCCTTTCTTTTCTGACATAATTCCCTCCGGACTCTAACATACAGCATTATTGCCTCTTGCTCTATTGTCTGAGTGTTAAACTGGTGCTATAAATGCGGCATGGCAATCACAGAGTTAGCAGAGCTTGAGAAGATCATCGGATTGACAGATGATGAGAAAGCCTGGAATCCAGAAGGACCTGACACACTTCCACTTCTGATTTCAGATGAAATCGTGAATCTACTGTCCGTACCGGCAATCCGCCGTCAGTTTGTCCCGACTGTACAAGAGAATGAAGATACAGAAGGATGCGCAGATCCTCAGGAAGAGAGAAAGCACAGCGGAACTGAAAGGCTTGTCCATCGCTACTCAAATAGAGCTGCTTTCAAAACCACAGACAGATGTTTTGCTTACTGCCGTCATTGTTTCAGGCGCCGATTTACAGGTCATCTCTCAGGACCTGCTACAGAGAAAGAAATAGAGGAAGCTGCAACATATGTAAAAGCGCATAGCGAAATACACGAGGTGCTATTAACTGGAGGGGACCTCTTCACGCTCTCTGATAATCATATCGAAAGGCTTCTAAGCATCTTCCGCAGCATCTGCCCCAGTGTGATACTTCGCCTTTGCACAAGAGCTGTGGCAGTCTATCCAGAGAGATTCACAGACAGCTTGATGGGGATTATCAGGAAATATGAGGATGGGGCACCGATGTTCCTGATGACACAGTTCAACCACCCCGCTGAACTTACTGACAAAGCTGTAGAAGCTGTAGCAAAATTTGTCGATATCGGCATTCCGGCATTCAACCAGAGCGTACTTCTGAAAGGTGTGAATGATGATGAAAAGACTCTGATTGAGCTCTCGGACAAGCTTCTGATGGCTCGTATCAAGCCATATTACCTCTTTCAGGGAGATCCCGTCAGAGGAACTGCCCATCTCAGAGTCGATATCGAAAGAGGACTTGAGATCGAGAAGAACATAAGGCATGAGCTTTCCGGACTTGGTATGCCACAATATACAGCGGACCTTCCAGGAGGTGGTGGCAAAGTCATACTTACACACACTTACCTCAAAAAGAAGACGGTAAAAGATGGCAAAGCACGCTATATCTTCACAACTCCAGACGGGGAAGAACGGTCATATCCAGATTAATCGACTTCTGACTGCTCACTCATCCTCATCCTTCATGAATGAAGAAACTGAAATGCAAGCCAGCCCCAAGCCAAGCATCGATATTGCACTCCCGGCATCCAGCTTCTTCATGATTGAAAGGACAACGACAGCGACACCCATTGCCAATGGAACAGCTCGGAGGATTGTGCGGACAAGCCCTCTTGCACCATCTTCCTTTCCTTCTTTGCCCTCCACGCGCTCACATTGCATCAGCTCATCCACGGAAACACCGAAGATTTCGCTTATGCGCGGAATCGTTGTGATATCAGGGCAAGAGAGGTTTCTCTCCCATTTTGAGACTGCTTTATCTGTTATACCCAACTTCTCAGCCAAATCAGCTTGTGTCATTCCATTTTTCTTTCTAAGTTCTGCGATTTTGCTTCCTATCGAATTATTCATGCCAAAAAAATATCATCTCAAAAGGAAAGAGAGCAACCGACTGATAGTAGAATCAAGTAAACCATTGGTTTAGCTGGGAGCAACTTTATTTTCTATAAGGAATTATACTATTCTTCTTATGTGCAGATGGAATGATTTCTTCATGGAAGAAATAGTTGACGACAATCGGAGGAGAATCAAACGACCTTTCCATCGAATCATCATTGCGCAGATACTCAAGGCCAATCCTTGCTGAGAACTCCCTAATCTCCTCATCAAGGTAATACCAGTATTCACGATTTCCTCTTCTGTAAATCTCATCATAGAGCATCGAAAGCTCCGGATGCCTTTCACTGATGTAATCAAGTATAGTCTTTTTGTATGCACCTCTGAGATTGAGATTCTCAAGCCAGATAAGATTGCAATCATCCTTCGCTCTTTCAATGATGCTCTTCACATCAGTGATTCCCGGGAAAATCGGGGAGATGAAGCATGTCGTTCTGATTCCAGCTTCATGCAATACATGCATAGCTTCCAGCCTGCGCTCTATAGAGACAGCATTGTCCATATCGCTACGGAAATTCTCATCCAACGTATTGATGGAGAATGATACTCTGGCATCATGGAAAGTCTTAATCAGATCAAGATCCCGCAACACCAGATCTGACTTCGTAGCGATGCTGATGCGGCATCCACTTCCCTTCAGCTCCTCCAAAAGCGCTCTGGTGCGCTTCGCACTCTCCTCTATCTCTTGATAAGGATCTGTCACAGAACCAATGAAAATCTCTTTTCCACTATAGCGCTCAGGATGCTTGATCGCATTCCAGTATTTCACATCAACGAACTCACCCCAAGCTTCAGGATGGTTAGTAAAGCGCTTCATGAAGGAAGCATAACAATACTTGCAGCCATGATTGCAGCCTATGTATGGATTGGCTGAGTAATCGCCAACGGGAAGATTGGACTTGGTCAGTATGCTTTTGCAGGAAATAGATTTGATCAGGACCACCATTACTCCTCCTGTGCAAGATAATCAATAGCTTTTGCTGTGCGCAATGCCGCATCTGCAAAATGATTGCCTGGATTAAGCCTGAATACAGTATTTATACCCTTGTTCTTAAAGTATTCAGATATCGTTCTGGTATTTTTCTCAACACTGGCCAGCACTTCATTCCGAGTCTTTCTTTCCCTGTCACCTAAAGAGAAATAGAGTTTATCAGGAAGCTTTCTCATCTCATGAGAGCGTACAAAATCAACAAAGCCAGGGAACCACATAGAACCTGACACGCTGGCAGCTGCAGAGAAAACATCAGTTCTGTAGAGTGCATAAATCGAAAATAATCCAGCAAGCGAATACCCGGTTATACCCCGCCACGTAATTTCACCAAGCATACTCTCCGCTTTTGGAACAATACTATCAACCAAAAGCGAGAGATAATCATCAGCGCCACCTGTTATAGGTTCACTGTGCTTTGTGATTGGAGGAATGCACCACGGAGTCATGTCATGATTCCAGTCCAGCGAAGAGATCACAACAAGATTTACAGCAGAGGTAAGCACATCCCATACAGCTATGCCTTCATCATGCGAATATGAATTCAGATAAACAACTGGCGATTTACGCGATGAGGGAAAGATGGTGACAAGCTTCCCTCCAATCTCGAATTCTTCCATCTCTCCTCCTGGCTGGAACTATACAGAATTGCTTGTGTTTTCACCATTCATAAAAAACATCACTAATAGTGTGTTTTTATACTTACATATAAAAGAGAACTTTATGCGTCTCCGACGCACGCCATTGTTGATGCGAGGAGAGTAAAATGAACACATCAACATCGAAATCAGCAATCAGAAGGCTTATTGAAGAAAACCATAAGCAGAAGCTTGGAAGATAAATTCGCGCATGGATAACGCAGACAAAGCTATCACTGCTGACGAAACCAAAATCAGGCAAGACATCTCTCCTGCCACACAGACCTTCCAGGTCTGCCGGGTTCAACCGAACGAAACAGGAGAGAACAAGATGGATAAGACAGCAACCACTATCGGAAAGCTAATCGAAAGAAGCAGAAATCAAAAACTTGGAAAATAACGGAGGTATTCACATGTCTGACAAAGCGGAAAAAGCTATTGAAATCCTGACAAACGGACAAAGCGGAATGTACTGGGAAACTGAAACGAAAATTCTCAGGGCTATCAGTCAGATTACAAGCGAAGAAGATGATGACACCGACAGCGGGAAGCTCAATGCAAAGCGTATTGATATACTCACGCAGATAATCCTCGCAAAGAATCACACCTATGAAAAAGAGAGCGTTGAACGTGTCGAGAAAGCGATAGAAAGCAGCCATGAAGGTCTGGAAGAACTGAAAGAAATACTTATGTCACAGCTTAGAATGGCCATCATGACGCAAAAAGCGCCAAAGCCTCTCCTTCTCGTTGGCGAACCAGGCTCTGGAAAGACATCCCTGGCAGTTTCCTTTGCAAAAGCGCTTGGACATGGCTACTCGACTATCCAGATGTCGGGACTAGCTGGTGCATTTGTACTCAATGGAACAGATGCTTCATATAAGAACGCGGAAATCGGAAGAATCACAAAAGCATTCGTCAGCACATCTTCGAGAAACCCTGTCATCATATTCGACGAGATTGATAAAATAGGCACGAATATGAACTATGGCTCTGCAGCATTCGCACTTCTCGATGCGCTGGAATGTGATAGAGCGAGATTCTTCGTAGATGAGTTTCTTACAATACCTTATGACGCTTCGAAAGCCTGGTATCTCTTAACAGCAAATACGCTGGAAGGCATACCGATGCCTGTGCTTGATCGTTGCATGATCTATGTCATGCCAGCTTACACACCAATGGAGAAGAAGAAAATAGCGAAGAGAATCTTCACAGCTATGAATGAAGAGATTGCACCGCGCCACTTGTGGACGACAGGCAAACAGCTGGAGACAATCACAAGAAAGTATATGACCACATCTGGAGTAAGAGGCATCAAGAAATCCATCGAACTTTGCTTCTCGAACTCTTCAAAAGCACTGCTGAAGGACAATGATGTCACTCTTGATGACAAAGAGGTGGAGAAGACATTGCAAGACAACATCTGCCGCCCAGTCTTCCCCTTCTCCGGCATGCCGGGGACTGTCCCGATTGCAGCAGTGACAGGGCCAGAGATGAATATCGGGATTGTATTCCCTGTAGAAGCATCCATCACGGAGAACTCCTACACGAACACAGTCATCACAGGTCTTCCATCGGGACTGATGTCTGAAAGCGCGGAAGTCGCAAGAGCCGCGGCGGAAGAATCGCTGGGAAGGGAGCTTGGACTAGTGAGAATCAACTATCCGTTCGCTGTAAGGAAGGATGGAGACTCCGCAGGGCTGGCCACAGCGCTTGCAATAATCAGCAAAGCAACTGGCCGAAAGCTGCATAAGGATATAGCTGTAACAGGTGCAATCACCATCAGCGGAATTGTCATGCAAGTCGGAGGCTGTCCTGTCAAAGCGGAGGGCGCTTTGCTCTCGGGAATGCATGGCCTGATCATACCTTCATCTTCAATGCCGGAGATGCAGCCATTCCTGTCTTCTTTCAGGCACCTTCAAATTTATCCTGTCTCTACGCTGAAAGAGGCAATGGAGATCATGATGATTGAAGAGAAAAATGAGATAAACTGCTAGAATATATGCAATGGATACGAGAGAAAGAGAGAAAACGTATCAGTTCTGGCTGAATGCACTCAAGGAGAGCGGGGAGACCCGCCCTCCTGTACCCCTGCAAAGGCACAACAACGAGATTTTCATATGCTATATAAAGAAAAATATTCCTTATCTGATTGAAATCACAAGGAAAAACAAAATGTGTCTTCTGTCAACAGAGCTTATAGATGTGCCTGTGACAATAGAGGAAATAGATAGCAGGATAGGATATATCGCGTTATCAATCCCAGCTTATGCAAATAAAAAGATCAGGCAGTCAACATTCTTCAGTATCCATACCTACTCCACTAGCTTTCTGAATAACTTGCAGCTGCTTCTTGAACGCTATCAAAAAGAAAGGACAGCATGCATGAACAGCTTGCTTGATGTGCTTGCAAACAAACATGAGGCATTGATGGAGGCAGGCGATGGTTCTCTCGTTTTCATATGGGGTCCACCTGGAACGGGCAAGACATCAAAACTTGCCAGCCTCGCACTTCAGGCAAATGGCAGAGTCCTAGCTGTTGCATCGACAAACCATGCAGCGGACAATATCTACTATACGATAGCTAATCAAGACAGTTCAGCCACTAAGCACATGCTGAGAACTGGAATACAAAACCGCAGCAGCATAAAAACAACCATCAGTACAGAACATGCCAGAACAAAAGCGAAAATCACAATAACGACAATCGCGCAAGTCATATTGCATTTCGATGTCTTCAAGAACGAACTAGGGCCCTTCAACATAGTGCTGATTGATGAAGCAGGGACTGTAAAGGCCCCTGAATTAATCATGCTCAGCCTCCTTGGAGAGAGAATGGTGATAGCTGGTGACCACAAGCAGCTCACAACGATAGAGACTGAAGATAACATCTGTCTTCGATCCATCTATGACATAATAGAGATGAACACGCTGCAGCTTCCGGGAAAAGGCAAGATTGAATATCTCAAAGAGCAACACAGGATGCCTAGCGATATCGCATCGTTCATCAGCAGGGAATTCTATAACAATGCACTTGAAACAAAAGATTCTGAGCGAAAAAGGCTCAAGAAGCCCGATGATGAGAAGCTGTGTAAAGCGCTCACTGCGTTGCTGCGGATCTTCCCTTCCGGGCTCAACGCGTTAGACACATCACAATTCAGTCTGGCTGCCAGAAAGACAAAAGATGGCTCGAGAATGTCGTTCATGAATGCACTGCTTTCAGTGCTTACCGCCATGCTGTGGAACGATACGACAGGATGCGATGTCGGGATAATCACACCATACAATGCAGAAGCGGAACTGATGAACAAATTGCTGCAGATACTTGATAGAAATGATGAACGTATAACAGCCGATACAATCCACCGTTTCCAGGGGCAGGCAAGAGATATTATAATCTTCGATCTCACAGACTCATATCCGCTAGATCCTGGCTCTCTCTTCTCTGCAGGCTTTGAACAAGACAATGAAAAGAAGCTTCAACGCATTGCTGACATGCGTAGACTGATTAATGTAGCTGTTTCCAGGACATCATTTAAATTCATACTTCTTGGAGATATCAAAGGATTCATCGACGATATAGAACAAAACAGATGGAAATATACAGGACAAGCAGATGAAATTCCAGTACTTGGCAAATTGCTTAAGGAATGCAGCAAATCATCGTTGCCGACAGAAAGGAAGAAGAGAAAAGCACTGTCCGAAGTGCTATACCATTCCACTGTCCTCTACAGTGAGAAGTTATCAATAGGAGCTCCTGGCTGCAGCAGAAACCAGCGCAGTGACATGACCAGCGCCTGGATGATGAGGCATCAGCTCAGAGAACTCCTGGATCAAGAAAACACTGCGCTAACTTACTATATGTCCACAATGGAATGGAAGACTGAACTGGAAGATACTGCGTTCAGCGACAAAATCATCAGCATGTTGCAAGAAGGAAAGGCAAAGCTGACAGTCGTCTACCAGCTTGGCGCTTTCCGCACGCATGGGAGATGGAACGAACTGATTGAACGGAAGAGGGAGAAACGCACGCTTCCTGAGCTTCCCTTCGCAACAATAAGGCAAGGGAAGATGTTCATCGCTGTCTATGGGCTTTTCCATTCTGGCAATGTCATAAGAGAAGGATCTACTTATGGTTGTGTGATCTTTCACGATGGCAGAAAATTCCTGAAGGCATTCAATGTGAAAAATAGGCATGGGAAATCTCTGAATTCCACCAGTAAGGATGTATAATCACAGAGATGAGAAGAGTAAACGAGAAAGAAGCTGATACACGAGATTTAATCAGGCATATTTTCCCAGCTGACTATGAGGAAAAGGATATCTTCACTGGGCGAAAGCGAGAAATGGAGCATTTTTCCGATCATTACACGAAAATCTTAAAGGAAAGTGAAGGCGAGCGTTTCTATCATATTCTTCTCTATACAGGCGCGAAAGGAGTCGGCAAGAGCGCTCTTCTCGAGAAACTTATTGAAACACACAAAGAATCAATCAACTATGCGTTCTTCGATTTCAAGAACTTTACAGGAACGATGTTCGAAGTGATCATCAGCCTGAAAAACCAGCTCGAAGAGAATAGCCAGTTCACCTTTCCTCTCACAAACTATGCAATATACAGGATTTTCAAGGAAAGCGGGGATGAAAGTCTGCGTTCAAAGGATCTTTCAGACATCATAAACAATAGAAGAAGCGCGATTGCCCTGCTAATCATAAAATCCATCATTCCTGCTCTGGATATCGGAATGGAATTCCTGTCAATCATAGAGAAATACTTCAACTATAATATCAAGCAGGAGATATCCAGCAGAATCACCAACACCGAGATAAGAGAATACATAAAACTCATCAACGATTCCAAAATTAACTCTATCGAAGAGAATATAGCGATACTATTTGCGTACGATCTTACTCTGAATAATAGGAAAAAGAAGAGAAAGAACAAAACAGCGACTGTCATCTTCCTCGATACATTCGACAGTATAAACAACAACAGTGCTGACTACCCTATCTATGACTGGCTTACAAACAACAAGTCAGGGCTATTCCTCAAGACGCCAGGCGTTGTTTGGGTAATCGCAGAATGCGGCAACAATCTATTGCCTGACTGGCAAGCTGAAGTTGTTCCCATCAAGCCTTTCGAAAGAGCTGAAGCAGACTCCTTCTTTCTGGAGTCCGGTGTTGCTGATACAGCCATCCGCAAATTGCTTTTCGAAAAAAGCCATGGCATACCATCGAAGATGAATCTGTACTGTCAGAAATACAAAGCATTAAGCAAAGCAAAAAAGGATTTCCACAGCTCTTGCGATCCAGAAACCCTTGAAAACAATAATCTACTTCTTCTGCTGCAGATTGATGAAGATACAGCTGTTATGTTAGCAACGCTCTCGCTCTTCACTTATGGCTGGAGCGATGAGATGATCAAAGAGATGAGCAAAAGCAAGCGTTGGGACAGCAACGCTTATCAGGAAGCAATCGAGTGCAAAGCTGTCAAATACAGTCCCAGCCTGATGAAATACAGTCTGGATGATGAAGTAAGAGAATTCCTGCATAACAGCAACACTCTCTTAACTCCAGATGAAATCATAGAACTCCTCTCTCCTCTTCTCGATAGCCCCAAGCCTAACACAGCGCTCGAAATCATGAGCCTTATAGCTTATTACAACCATACAGGCAATGCATTGCAGGAAGCAATGCGCAGGACGCTATCATCAATTTCTTCATACAATCTGATGGAAGCGAGCTCCATGCTTACGCTTCTGGATAAAATCCAGGTAGAAAGCAGTGAAGACAAGAATGCAATCGCATCGCTTCACGCTTACTACATTATGAAAAAAGGCAATGTGAAAGAGTCTCTCGAAATGGTTAATGATATTGATGCGGGGCCGAACGAGACAATCAGCAGATTCATCAAATCATCCTGCCTGATAGAAAATGCCAAGTATCAAGAAGCAATCGATGTCGCAAAAAGCACATGTGCTGCAATCTCGGATAAAACAAGTGTGGATTACATAAAGGTCTCATACAATCTCGCAACAGCCTACTTCCGCCTAGAAGACTTCAAGGAATCCTTTTCGATAGAAAATGACCTTTTGGAAATCATAAAAGAAAAATATTCCAACACACCTTTGCACATGAAAATCCTAAACGCACTTGCGACCGATTATCAAAGGCTTGGAGAATATAAAAAAGCATTAGACATCGGCTTTGAATGCTATATGCAAAGCGAGAAGACCATCGGAAAAACAGATTCACGTACTCTCACTTATCTAGGAAACATAGCAAGCTATCTCTCAGAACCAACAGGAATGGATGTAAGCAAGTATGCAAGAGAGATCGAAGAACACTTAGCGCTTCAGACGTCTACTGATGATCCTGTAGATGTGGCTATCGCTATCTCGCACTATATCCTCGACAAGCGAACAGCGATACTGGGAGAAAGGCATCATGAGACATTGGATACTCTTGCCAATCTCGCAGATCAGTACAACGAGAAGAAAGACTACAAAACAGCTCTGAAATTGCTTAAAAAATGCAAGAGGCTCAGAAGTGAAATGCTGGGCGAGACACACGCCGATACGCTTGATACCATCTCCAAAATCAGCACAACTTACTATCTTATGAAAGACAATGAAAACGCTTGTCTTGCATTAAAAGAGTATCTGGATAAAGCTCCCGACAAAACAACTGAGGCTTATGCTCTCAATTGCGCTACTTACAAAGAACTAAAAGAACTGGTAGAAAATGCAACAGAACAGAATCAATCTGATATATTAAAAATATGGCAGAGAGAACATACATCGCAATAGATCTGAAATCCTTCTATGCTTCTGTAGAGTGCCAAGACAGAGGTCTGGATCCATTGGATGCATTTCTCACTGTTGCAGATGAAAGCAGAACAGATAAAACCATCTGCTTAGCTGTCTCGCCGGCACTGAAGTCCTTTGGCCTTCCAGGACGCTGTAGGCTTTTCGAAGTCAAAGAATGCATGAGGAAGGTCAACAAAGAACGGGAAGCAAAGCATAAGATCAAAGGCAATACAACAAGTGCATCAACGTTCTATTCTGATCCTTCGCTCGCACTTGATATCGTAATCGCCAAACCACGCATGGCACGCTATATAGAATACAGTACAAGAATCTATCAAATATATCTCAGAAGAATCTCTGCTGACGATATACATGTCTATTCAATCGATGAAGTCTTTATGGATGCCACAGATTATCTCTCGCTTTACCATATGAGCGCTAAAGAGCTCGCTTCTTCGCTCATCAATGAAGTAAAGCAGGAAACAGGCATTACTGCCACTGCTGGAATCGGCAGCAATCTATATCTAGCGAAAGTCGCGATGGATATCAAAGCGAAACATGTACAAGCTGACGAAAACGGTGTAAGAATCGCGGAACTAAGCGAAATGGACTATCGAAAAGAACTCTGGGCACACCGCCCCATCACAGATTTCTGGCGCGTTGGCAAAGGCTATGAAAAAAAGCTGGCTGAGCACAGGCTATTCACAATGGGCGATGTCGCCAGATGTTCGATAAAGAATGAAGAGCTTCTGTATAAGCTTTTCGGCGTCAATGCCGAACTTCTTATCGATCACGCATGGGGCTGGGAACCATGCACGATGAAGGACATCAAGAGATACAAGCCTGAGGCAAGGAGCCTGGGATCCGGGCAAGTATTACAATGTCCATATACATTTCCCAAAGCAAAGCTTGTAGCACGGGAGATGGCTGATTCGCTTTCACTTGAACTAGTGGACAAACAGCTTACAGCCTGTGCATTGCAGCTCTATGTCGGCTACGATGCAGAGAGCCTGGACAACATGTACACAGGAAGCGTGAAAATAGATCACTATGGCCGTACTGTTCCTAAAAGCACACGTGCATCTTTCAAATTCCCACATCCTACATCTTCTTCAAAAGCATTTATAGATGCTGTCAGCAGTATGTTCGACACAGCTGTCAATCCATCCCTTCTTGTAAGGAGGCTGCAGCTCACAGCAATAGATGTCGAAAGCGAGAAAGGCTGGAAAGAACAAGACCTATTCACGACATTTGATGCTGAAAATGCCAAAAATGAAAAAGAACGAAGATTGCAGGACGCAACACTGAACATCAAGAAACGCTTCGGACGCAACGCAATACTGAGAGGCACAAGCTTCGAGGAAGGAGCAACCGGACGTGAGCGCAACGAACAGATTGGAGGTCATAAAGCATGAAAGGCCCTTATGATGATATCATCACTCTTGAGAGGCATAGAAGCAAAGTCCATCCTCCAATGGCCAATATCATGAGAGCTGCACAGTTCTCTCCCTTTGATGCGCTTACAGGATATAGCGATGCCATCAGAGAAAGCGGCAGGATAACAGAAGAGAAGCTTATACTCACAGAAGACAAGAAGGCTGAACTCGACGAACTTCTCAGGCAACTGTGCAACAAACCGGGAATCGTTGAAATCACATACTTCATCGGAGATGCACTTAAAGCTGGCGGACATTATCAGACAATACTCACAAAAGTCATCAGAATCGATTCAAACAGAAGAGAATTAATCACAATTGATTCAAAGCTGATGATTGACAATATAGTTGATATAAAAATTCCTAAAATGGATTAATTTAATAAAGAGTACAGCCAACAAAACCAGTCTTTTACATTACATTTATTTCTCAATCTGTCAATATTGACACTTGTCAGCTTAAGTGTTAATAAAAGCGACGGAAGGAATTTATGAACAGAGTACGAAGAATTTATTGCAGGATTTTCCAGAAAGCTTTCAGGCTGGCCATTCCTTTGCTCCCATACAGGAAGCCTGAAATACTGAACTCAGTGATGGAGCTCCCTGCACTCTTCAGAAACAAAGGCATCTCGCGAGTTCTTCTTGTCACAGACAAAGGCATAAGAAACCGCGGAATAACAAAAGAAATGGAAGACATCATGGCAAGAGAGGGTATCTCCCTGTCTGTATATGATGCTACAGTAGCGAACCCCACTACAGAGAATGTAGAAGAAGCAAGACGGCTTTATCTTTCCTCCTCCTCACAAGCTATTATCGGTTTCGGCGGTGGTTCCTCAATAGATGCCGCAAAAGCTGTCGGGGCAAGGATTGCTTACCCAAAGAAAAGCCTTGCCAAGATGGAAGGTATACTCAAAGTCATACGACGCATCCCTCTTCTAGTTGCTATCCCGACAACAGCGGGCACAGGAAGCGAGACCACGCTTGCCTCCGTAATTGTCGATAGCAAAACACGGCATAAATACCCCATCAATTCCTTTCCGCTCATCCCCAGGTATGCTGTCCTTGATCCGGAAGTCACAAGGACTCTCCCACCATCTCTCACAGCTTCAACTGGGCTCGACGCGCTTACACATGCGATAGAAGCATATATTGGAGGCTCAACGACAAAAGCGACAAGAGAAGCTGCAACAGAAGCCGTTTCGCTGATCTTCTCATCGCTTCCTGCGGCCTATCGCAATGGAGATGATATGGAAGCGAGAAGGAAAATGCTTCGCGCTGCATTCCTCGCGGGCTCCGCTTTCACAGTCTCATATGTCGGCTATGTCCATGCCATTGCCCATTCGCTGGGTGGAAAATACAACGTTCCTCATGGACTTGCTAATGCAGTTTTGCTGCCATATGTGCTGGAAGAATATGGAACGAAAGCTGAAAAGAAACTGGCAGAGCTTGCTGATGCCGCTGGACTAACAGGAAGAAACAGCAGCGAGAAAGCCCATCGCTTCATAGAAGCTATAAAAGATATGGAAAGAACGATGAAGATTCCTACAAGCTTCGACTGTATCAAGGCAGAAGATATCCCTTCCCTTGCGCACTATGCTGACAAAGAAGCAAATCCGCTCTATCCAGTGCCAGTACTGATGGATGCAAAAGAGCTCGAAAAGCTTTATCTGCTTGTCATGGCAAGCGAGAAAGGAAAGAGAGCAACCATCGCTTAATTTTGCCCCTTACTAACAGATAGCCTGGAACATGTTTTCTCAGGCTATCTTTTTTTCAAAGCACAATGTTTCTTATCTTTCCAAAAAATCAAATAACATGCTCACATAAAGTGTTAAATCCTTCTCTGTTATGCACTATAAATTACACTTCTTCTGTACAAGAAAACAATGAACAATCGGCATACATTGATAAACGATAATTTAGTTGCCTAAAGCGCCTTCTAAAATTAATCTGTAACTTTTAATCTTTAGGTATCAGATATTTTCTTCACCGCCGGTATTAATAACGGGCTATTTTCTTCTCTTGCAACAAATTCTTCTATTGCAACCTTCC
>JADIMT010000060.1 GCA_017694595.1 Candidatus Ornithospirochaeta stercoripullorum
GATTTATATCCTTCAATCTCCATAGTCTACGATACATTCCACATCATCAAGTGGTACAACGACCAGGTTGTCGACAGCCTGAGGAGACAGGAAGGCAAGAGGCTCAGGAAGATGGCAGACAAGCTTGCTGATGATGGCAAGAGGGATGAAGCAGCAATTGTTGAACAGGAACGTCAGCTCCTCTTCGGTGCCCGCTTCCTTCTTCTTGCCAACAACAGGACCCTTGAGGCAAAAGACAAGCTGAACAGGCGGCTCAATGCCGAAGCAAAGGACAGTGCCAGAAGGGATGGGAGAAACCCTGATGAGGTCGGCCACAGACGGACCGACAATGCCGAGTCCAAGGCCGCGATACTCAGCTCGAACGAGAAGCTCCAGAATGCCGTGAAGGCAAGGGAGGAGCTCTCTGACATCCTTTCCAGCAGCAATCCTGATCTCATGAGAAAGAAGCTGGAAGACTGGGCGAAGGTATATTCTTCAGTGGGAATCTCTCAGCTCACGAAGTTCACGAAGACGGTGGTCAACAGGATGGATGGTATAATTTCAAGGGCCACGTTCCGCATCAGCAACGGGAAGATAGAGGGAGTGAACGGCTTCATAAAGGCCCTCAGGCGAAGCGCCTTCGGCTACCAGGACTTTGATTATTTCGCATATCTCATCTGGGAGCAGACCCATAAGGATTCTCTGTATGGCAAGCCATCATCCGGAGGCTCTGTACGACATTATTCAAGGAAGAAGCCATACAACCAGAAGCGTCTGAAGCAGACCGTCTTCAAGCTCTCTGATGACAGTAATAAGGAGGCCGTATGACCCCCAGATTACACGCTAAAAGATTTAGAACCAATAAAAAACAACTCCCTGACTTTGAGGGAGTTGCATTAAGTGGAGATGATCGGACTTGAACCGACTACCTATTGAATGCCATTCAATCGCTCTAGCCAGATGAGCTACATCCCCTAACTGACAGAGAATATAGCAAGAAGCGTAAAGAATTGCAATTGCAGTTCACTTCGTAATGCTTCATGTTCTTTATCATTGTTTTGTGACAATGGGAAGTGTCTCGTTTTCAGGATTTCACCTCTTAGTTTCACTTAGATAAGTAATGCATCTTGCAACAGGGGTAATTCATCTGTATTCTTCATAAAAATATTAATTAAAGGCAGGGCAATGATGGATAAGAAAATCAAGGTTGCTGTCATCGGTGCTACCGGAGCGGTAGGACAGGTATTCATGTGGATGCTTTCAGATCATCCATGGTTTGAACTTAGTTACGTTACTGCGTCAGCGGCAAGAGTCGGACAGAAATACGGCTCAACTGCTCATTGGGTCATGCCATTCGAAATGCCTGAAGTGATTAAGGATATCGAAGTACGTGAGTTCAGTCTGCCAGAGATGAAGAAAGCAGGTGTTCGTATTGTTTTCTCAGCTCTACCAGCTGCTGTAGCAAGAGAAGCAGAGCCACAGCTCAGAGCTGAAGGTTTCTATGTCTTTTCCAATGCTGCTGCTATGCGTTACGACAAAGATGTCCCGATTCTGATTCCTGAGACAAATCTCGAGCAGCTTGATTTGATCAGAGAGCAGGGATACCCTCAGACAGGATTTGTTGTTACGAATGCGAATTGTGTGACAACAGGACTTGCCATGGCGCTTGCTCCACTCAGAAAGTATGGAATCAAGACAATTACCATCAACAGTTATCAGAGTGTTTCCGGCGCTGGTTATCCTGGTCTTTCTTCTTTTGACATTACAGATAACTGTATTCCATATATTGGCGGTGAAGAGGAGAAAATCGAGAAAGAGGTAAAGAAGATTCTCTCGATTGATCCTGAAGTCTATGCTTATACAGTTCGTGTCCCTGTCATGTTCGGCCATCTGGAGACTGTCTGGCTTGATTTCGAGAAAGATGTCGAGATTGATGATATCATCAGAGACTGGGCTGATTTCAAGGAAGTCTCTGATCTTCCATCATCACCTGAGACAGCTGTCGTATACTCTTCTGAGCCTACATTCCCACAGCCTAAATATGCTTTCTGGGGCAATCCGAAGGGAATGGTAGTCTATACAGGAAGACTCAAGAAGAAGAATGGCAAGATTGGCTTTGTGCTTCTTGTCAACAATATAGTCAAAGGCGCCGCTGGTGGTTCTATCCAGAACGCTGAGGCTTTTGTTTCAAGGTTTGGTATAAGATAGCTCAGCTGTTCCCTGTGAGGAAATCTCACAGGGAATTGACTGTGAATGTCTTTCTTTCTCTTTCTTCCTCGCATACGATTGTATTGCAATCATCTGAGTAGATGATGTATTTCCTTCCATTCTGTTCCGCGTGGAATGTATTGTGCTTTGTACAGTCTTTGCACGATAAGCCTAAACCATCATGACGGTAGCATGCGCGAGAGATAAACAGAGGCGGACGATAATCCTTGACTATTGTCGGCGCAAATGGCCATGGCGCTTCATACTTCTCTCTCTCCAGCCATAGATAGCCCCCGGTTAGGCTGGGTACCAGCTCTTTAAGCAAACTGGCAGTCTCTCTGTTTGCGAGGTATAAGTAGATATCAGCGAAATAAGCATATTCAGGATGCTTCCAGCAGAAGAGCAGATCCCCGATATTATTCAACCCGATAACAGGGTTTACAGCTTTCACGGCTTTCTCTTCAATTTCATTGAATACTTTTGCTTCATCATATCGTACAGCAGGGAAGGAGAAATAAGTTCTGCCATCGATTTCTTTACCATCCAGATTCCATGGGGTACGTTTTCCTGCAATCAGCTTTCTTGGAGGTAAAATCAAGCTGTCATTCGCTTCTGTTTCTGCTGTTTTATATTCCCTTTTGTCTTCAGTCTGCTGTGAGAGCTTTTCAAGGAAATCGCGACGGATGTTTTTCAAGCGTGAAGGATTTATATAGAAAAGCTCCATTCCGGTTCTATTTATGATTTCAATAGGTGAGAGCTGGACAAAGCTTTCCCCTGATTGTGAGAAGATCGTGCTAATCACTTCAATTGCGCTCTTTGAAGAATCTTCTGTTGTGATTTCATATTCAGCTTTTGTCTCACCAGCTTCAATCGTAATATTACAGCTCTCAACTGTAATTGAAGCCGGGAAGCTTTTCTTCATTAGTGGAAGCGATGTTGAGATAGCTTTCATGTTCAGCGAGCTGTCTGAAATCATATAAAGAGGTGCAAGCGATGGAAGCCTTGTGTCGTCAGGAAGTGTGAGTATTGTTCTATCTCCTCTTGCTTCTACCACTCTGGCTGGAAATCTGTATGGAGCTTCCAGCCCCTTGTCGTGCAAAAGAACCATCAAGCCATCGTGCTGTTTGATTCTGCGTTCCGATTCGACTAGCAGCTTTCTGCCTCTCTGATCGAGAACTCTGCCGATTTCTTCACCCCTGTGGCCAGGAAATGGTCCTGTTGTTATCTCTCTGTGATTTGGATTGAGTGGAAGCAGGAAGCCTGTACCGCACTTCCTCTGGAAAGAGACAGCTACAGCATGTTTATATGGCTTTTCATCCTTTCCATCGATGATAGCTCTGTAATAACGCGTTACAGCATCGACATATTCAGGTCCTTTGAGCCGTCCTTCGACTTTAAGGCTATCGATGCCCGCATCCATCAAGTCTCTCACAAGCCGTCCCGCATCAAGATCTTCAAGAGAGAATGGGTATGCTCTTTCCCCTGTTTCATTGCAATAGAACCATGAACGGCAGATCTGTGCACAGCTTCCTTCGTTAGCAGAACGTCCAGTAATTAGGTGAGAGGCCATGCAAAGCCCTGAAAAACCATAGCAAAGAGCACCATGGATGAATACTTTCAGCTCGATATCCGGACAGGCTTTCCTGATTTCTCTTATTTCCTGGAGATTCAACTCTCTCGATAACACGACTCTTTCGAAGCCAATCTTCTGCAAAGCTTTCACACCAGATACAGTATGGACAGCCAGCTGGGTTGATCCATGAAGAGGCAGTTCTGGAAAATCCCTCTTGATAATAGATGCAACTCCCAAATCCTGGATGATGATTCCATCGCAGCCATAACAATCGATTGTCTTCAGCGTTGTATAAAGTTCGCTTAAGCTGCTGTCGTCAATCAATGTGTTTACAGTTATGTAAATCTTCTTCCTGTTCTCTAGTGCAAAACGCCTGATTCTCGAAAGATCTTCTGCAGAGAAGTTCCCGGCACCTTTGCGCGCTGAGAATTCCTTCATGCCGAAATACACTGCATCAGCACCAGCATTGAACGCTGTGATTGCTTCTTTGATTGTCCCCGCAGGGAGTGCAAGCTCTATCATGCTTTGAGTTTAGCAGAAAAGTAGCGGATTGGAGAGCATCTAGTACATCGGAAAAGAAAAGCTTGCTTGCAAAATACAGTGATAGTAATTATTCTTTCAGATAGCATATAACTGCCTTACTGCAGATATAAAATATGTATAAGGAGAAACCTATGACAGTAAATGATCTCAAGCATTCCAAGCTTGTCCAGTGGGTCAATGAGGTTGCAGCTCTTACAACACCTGACAACATCGTTATTTGCGATGGTTCGAAGGAGCAGTATGATCAGCTCATTGAACTTCAGGTAGAGCAGAAGCTCTGCATTCGTCTCAATCCCGAGAAGAAGCCTGGCTGTGTGCTTTTCCATTCGGATCCTTCTGACGTTGCTCGTGTCGAGAAGAGAACTTTCATCGCTTCTGAGAAGGAAGAGGATGCAGGTCCTACAAACAACTGGATTGATCCTAAAGAGCTGAAGAAGACAATGACGGATCTCTATCGCGGATGTATGAAGGGAAGGACCATGTATGTCATTCCTTTCTCCATGGGTCCACTTGGCTCACCAATGTCAAAGCTTGGTGTAGAGCTTACAGATAGCGCATACGTTGTCTGCAACATGATGATAATGACAAGAGTCGGTGTTAAGGTTCTTGAAGAACTTGGCACAGACGGATACTTCGTACCTTGTCTCCACTCTGTAGGCAAGCCGCTTCAGGCTGGTGAGTCTGATAACGGCCAGTGGCCATGCGCACCAATGGAGCACAAGTATATTTCCCAGTTCCCAGAGACAAGAGAAATCTGGTCCTATGGTTCTGGTTATGGCGGAAACGCTCTTCTCGGCAAGAAGTGCTTCGCTCTTCGCATCGCTTCTGTTCTTGCTCGCGACGAAGGCTGGCTTGCAGAGCACATGCTCATCCTCAAGATAACAAATCCTGAAGGAAAGGTACGCTACCTCACAGGCGCATTCCCATCAGCATGTGGAAAGACAAACCTCGCTATGCTTATTCCTACTATCCCTGGTTGGAAAGTAGAGACAATCGGTGATGATATTGCATGGATGAAGCCTGGCAAGGATGGCAGACTTTATGCTATCAACCCAGAGGCTGGATTCTTTGGAGTTGCTCCTGGCACATCAGCTAAGTCCAACTACAATGCTCTTATGGCAGCAAGCAAGAATACTATCTTCACAAACGTTGCTCTTACAGAAGATAAGGACGTATGGTGGGAAGGCATTGGATACGATGCTCCTGGCAAGCTTGTTGATTGGCATGGAAATGAGTGGGTACAGGACAAGGCTGACAAGTCTCAGGCTCCTGCAGCTCATCCAAATTCAAGATTTACAGCTCCTGCTGCACAGTGCCCATGCATCGCACCAGAGTGGGAGGATCCTGCTGGAGTACCTATCTCTGCTATCCTCTTCGGTGGTAGAAGACCTTCGACAATTCCTCTTGTACACATGGCTCGCAACTGGAACCATGGTGTCTTCCTTGGCTCTATTGTTGGTTCTGAAGTTACAGCAGCTACACTTGACGTCAAGGCTGGAACTATCAGAAGAGACCCATTCGCTATGCTTCCATTCTGTGGATACAACATGGGCGACTATTTCCAGCACTGGATTGATGTAGGTGCAGCAGCTCCTTCACAGGACGTGCTTCCTAAGATCTTCTATGTCAACTGGTTCCGCAAGGATGCTGAAGGCCACTTCATCTGGCCTGGCTATGGTGACAACAGCCGCGTTCTCAAGTGGATCTTCGAGTGCTGCGATGGCACTGCACAGACAGTCGACACTCCGATTGGAATCATGCCTACAGTCGATGCAATTGATCGCCCTGAAGGTGTTTCTGAAGCTGATATGGCAGAGCTTCTCAAGGTTGATACAGAGGGCTGGCTCAGAGAAGTCGAGGACATCAGGACAAATCATTATCCGAAGTTCGGCAAGCACCTCCCGAAGGAACTTTCCGATATGCTTGAGACACTCGAGAAGAACCTCAAGGCTTCCAAGTAAGCTGAGGATCAATCATGCATGGCCCCGGTTTGTCCGGGGCTTTGCTTTTCCCGATGCTTTGTATGTGCTAGATTATCTTCCATGGATTATGTTTATCTCGACAGCGATGAGAAGATAGAAAAAGCACTTGTTGTATTCTCGGGGAAAAAACGCATTGCTGTTGATTTCGAAGGTGAATTCAATTTACATATCTACGGTGAACATCTCTGCCTTGTGCAGATCTATGATGGTACTGATTTCTATATCATAGATCCTCGTTCTTCTGATGTTTCTGTCAAAGCGCTGGAGCATTTCTTCTCTCTTCCTGTTGAGAAAGTCTGGTTCGACTGCCAGTCGGATTCTGCGCTTGTGAATAAAGTTTATGGCTTGAAAATTTGCAATGTCTTTGATGTTCGTGTACTAGCGAAAATGCTAGGTTATAGTGGTAATCTGAAAGCTGTAGAGAGCGAGTTTCTCTCGATTGATAACGAGATTCCCAAAAAGAAGAATCAGCAAGCTAATTGGCTCAAACGTCCATTGCCAGAGGAGCAGATAGCATACGCGCTGGAAGATGTGCACTATCTTTTAGAGCTTCAGGATGTGCTCGTCGCTGCTGTTAAAGCGAAGGGACTTGAGAAAGCGGTGGGACATGCTATGCATAAAGCCACTGCCGTGAAGAAAATTGATCCGCCATGGACGAAGACTTCGGGATGGAAGCGTATGGATGCTGTTGAGAAAATCTATGCCCGTCATATCTGGATTGCACGTGACAGGATAGCACGACGCTTTAATGTTCCTGCCTCATGGGTGATGGAAAAGCATCTTATTCCAGCTCTGGCCCAATCACGTCCTAGAAGTGAGGCAGAGCTTGTGAAGCATCTTTCATCAGTGAGCGACAGATTCATCAGATTCCTGCTGCCTGCACTTAAGGAAGAGTTGAAGAAGGCAGATGAAGAGGCTGCCAGAAAACTCTGATCAGATACCAAGCAATGCTTCAATCAGACGTTGCAGTGCTTTCATCTCGCTTTTTGCGATTCTTTCATTGACGCTATGAGCATTCTCATAATCGATAGAGAGTGTGATTGCATCGATGCCAAGGCGTCTGAGGTTGTTCGTATCGCTTCCACCCGATGTGGGTTTTGCTGTCCATTCCAGTCCGATTGCCTCACATGAATCGCTGCATCTGATAAGAGCGGGGTCGGCTTCACTGATGATGTATGGATCATACAGATTGAACAGTTTGGCTTCACATTCCGCTCCGAACTCTTTAGCTGCGGCCCTCGCACTTGAGATGATCTCTTCCGAGATAGCTCTTCTCTTCTCATTTGAAAGAGAGCGCACTTCATAAGTATAGCTTGCTTTGTCGGGGACTATATTGGTAGCTCCAGGAGCGTTGAATGATCCTATATTGCAAGTGGTCTCATCATCAATCCTTCCGGAAGGTGAATGATCTATAGCTCTTGCAGCTGCCTTGATTGCATTGATTCCCTTTTCTGGAGAGAATGCGGCATGTGCAGTACGTCCGGTTATTGTGATCTCAATCCGGTTCTTTCCAGGCGCAGAGATGATGCAAGTTCCTACTTTTCCAGCTGCATCGAGTGTGTAAGCTGCTCTTATCTTGAACGGTTCGAAGAATTCCTTCTTCAGCTTTGATGATCCTTGCAAGCCTAGCTCTTCTGCACGCGTGAATAGAAACAGCGCATCTGGTTTCTTCTCTGCAACAGCCAGAAGCGTGGCAATAGCAGCTTTATCGTCAGCACCAAGGGCTGTATGTCCATCAGTGAAGAAGTAGTCATCATCTTCAAGCAAGTGGACGTCAAGCGCACGCTCTACTGTATCCATGTGGCATGTTATCATGATTTTCTCGCCTGTTGGGTATCGCCAGAAGAGGAGATTGCCGTATTCATCATCTCTGAACGAATAACCGTACTCGCCAAGAACCCTGATCAAATATGAGCTGATTCCATCCTCTTTCCATGAAGGGGATGGGATAGCTGCAAGATTTCTGAAATGCTCAAAGCTGTCCATGCACAGAATATTAGACCTGCATGTTTTTTTATACCAGATGGTCAGCGCGTTTTTTCCTGTTATATGGAGTATTTTCCAAAGGCAGTGAATGGCGGACAATTCCATCGATAGCACGATACGCGTTGGCAATTGCAGGAGCTGTCGGGATTGTGCAAAGCTCTCCGATTCCCTTGGCGCCGTATGATGTAGGAAGCTTCCCTTTAGCTTGCACCAGGATTGTTTCTATCTCTGGTCTGTCGGGAGCTCTCAAAAGCCCTAACGTTGCATACTTTGATTTGACAAAACCTTCTTCAGTGATAAAGTTTTCTGTCAACGCATAGCCCATGCCCATCACTACGCCGCCTTCAATCTGTCCTTCAATTGCGAGCCTGTTTACCACAGTGCCCGCATCGCATGCAGCTGTTATCTTCTTTACCCTTCCATCTTCCCCGATTTCGGCGACCTGTGCAGAGTAGGAGTATGCAAGATGCGAGACAGGATGTTCTTTTTCGCTGGTGATTGGATCTGTCGGGAAATCGAAGGCAGCTGAATACTCTTTCCCCTCCAGTTCTTTCAGAGTTTTGCTTTTCAGCGCTCCCTTGAGCTTTTCCGATGCCAGACGCACAGCTTCGCCTGTGAATGCTGTCTGTCTGGAAGCTGTGGAGGTGCCACTGTCAGGAGTACGTGATGTGTCAGGATGTTCCACTATAAACATAGAGGCTGGGAGAGAGAGTGTCTTTGAGGCTATCTGAAGCATGACAGTGCCAATGCCTTGTCCCATACATGCAGCAGATGAACGGATATGTATCAGGCCTTTTTCTATTGAGAGTGTGCATCGCCCCGCATCGGGAACTCCTACACCGACGCCACTGTTTTTCATCGCTAGTGCAATGCCTGTTCTCTTTGATGAATAATATGCATCGCGTACAGCTTCAAGGCATTCTGCGATACCTGTATCGGGAGAAGCTATCTGACCGTTTGGCATGATATCTCCAGGATGTAATATATTGCGCAGTCTTATCTCAAATGGATCTAAACCTGCTTTTCTAGCAAGTTCATCAATTGCGCTTTCCATTGCAAAGCATGACTGTGTGACACCAAAGCCTCTGAATGCTCCGGATGGGACATTGTTCGTGTAAAGCGCTTTTCCATCGACTTCGAAATTCTGGAAATTATATGGACCGGAAGCGTGCGTGCAAGCTCTTTGGAGTACAGGCCCGCCCAGGGAAGCATAAGCTCCTGTGTCTGCGAGTATCTCAGCTTTTGCACCTTTGATGATTCCATTCTTATCAGCGCCGACTGTAATGTGTATTGACATTGGATGTCTCTTAGGATGTACACATAAGCTTTCCTGTCTTGTCAGCTTGACTTTCACAGGCTTTTTAAGAAGCCAGGAGGCAAGGGCTGCGTGGTGTTGCACAGACATATCTTCCTTTCCTCCGAAGCCGCCGCCGACTAGCGTTGCATGCACTCTTACTTTATCTTTAGGCAGAGAGAGCATCCTTGCTATCTCTCTCTGGTCATCATAGACAGATTGATCGGATGCATAGACCAATACGCCATCGCTATCGGGAAGGGCGACAGCGCATTCAGGTTCCATGAACGCATGTTCGGTGAATGGCGTTGTGTAGACTTCATCGACGATGAAAGCAGAAGAACGTATTGCAGCGTCTGCATTCCCTCTGGATATATGTTCATGGTCCATTACATTTGAGTGCCCTTCATGGACTTGTATTTTCTCTTCAAGCGCTTCTTCCGGCGTGAATACACCTTCAAGAATCTCATAATCCAGCTTTATAGCTTTCTTGACTTCTTCAAGAGCTTCTTCGGTTTCTGCAACAGCAAGGCATAGTGCATCGCCTGTGTAGGCAGTAGTTGCTTCTTGAGCGATGAGCACTGGCCAGTCTGCGATGAGATGTCCGTGAATATTATTAGGCACATCCTCTGCTTTGATTACTCTGACAAAGCCTGGAATCTTCTCTGCTTCCTCTGTATTGATAGCTTTCAGCCTTATGCGAGGATAGGGGGAACGGAGTGCTGATGCATAGAGCATCCCTTCTACTTTTATATCGTCAGTGTAGATTCCTGTACCAAGAACCTTTTCCCTGGCATCGATTCTGGCCATATCGCCAGAGAGAGATGGGTCTGTATTATCATCAGGAACAGCCTCCCCAGTCCTGATGAGTTTCGCAGCTAGAAACACCGCATTCTCGATTTTCACATAACCTGTGCATCTGCATATGTTTCCTCTCAGCGCTTTTCTCACATCGTCGCTTGAGGGATCATTATTGCTATCTATAAGCGCTTTTGCAGCCATTACCATGCCCGGTGTGCAGAATCCACACTGGACAGCACCCGCTTCTGTGAAAGCATATGTGTAAATGGCTTTCTCTCGCTCTGAAAGACCTTCAATAGTGACAATCTCTGCGCCATCCAACTTCGATAGCTTCTCTTTGCATGCTTTCCTTAGTTTGCCGTTTATAATGACAGAACAAGCACCGCAGGCTCCTTCAGAACAGCCGTCTTTCGTGCCAGTAAGGCCAAGTGTGTTCCGGATGTAATTCAATAGAGTGGTATCGCTATCTGTTGTGTAATTTATATTGTTTATTGTGAATCTCATCAATTTCTCCAGCTTTATCTGGTTGGCCGCTAAGCCACAGGCCGTGATACCAATCCTTATAAATTCTCATTCCGCTTTGCGCTTCAGTCAAGTTCAGCTATCGACATGCAATGAAAGCAGTATTTCCTTTCTCGCTGTCTGAAGCCTCTCGAAAACAACACCTGCTTCCTTAAGCATCTTCTTGCTGGCAAGTGTTGAATCTGAAGTCTCATATTTATCAGAGAGATAGATAATCTTCTTTATGCCAGATTGGATGATGGCTTTTGCACATTCATTGCAAGGGAAGAGCGCGACATAGAGTGTCGCACCTTTCAGATTTGCCATAGTTGAGTTGAGAATCGCGTTCAGCTCTGCATGGCAGACATATGGATATTTTGTCTCAAGCCATTCTCCCTCTCTCTCCCATGGAAGATCATCGTCTGAGCAACCTGTGGGGAAACCATTATAGCCGACACCTACAATTTTCTTATCAGGGGATACGATACATGCACCGACTTGTGTATTCGGATCCTTCGATCTCAGTGATGACAATACAGCGATTCCCATGAAATACTCATCCCAGGTGATATGATTCTCTCTTTTTCCTGACATAAAGCCTCCTGCAGATGATTATATCATAGGCCATGGCTGGAGAAAAATGAGATAATCCTGTCCATCAGCTCTGATTGTATCGAATGATACATAAGCAGTGCATGGTGCGTATGATGGCATTCTGGCCCCATCTCTGTCGCAATGTATTCGGCATCGCTTTTTACATGTTCCTTTATGATGCTCTGATTAGCAAATGGAACTGTCTTGTCACCTTTGTCATGAATGGATAGAAGAGGGCATGTGATTGTGCTTAGCCCTTTCTTGATTGGTTTCAGGTTCCATATCAGAGAGATGCCTTGAGCTGGAAACTGTCCTTTATACCCCAGCCACTCTTCATTGCCATCATTGCTGTTGGGCTTTCCTTCTACTATGCCGGCTCCGATTGAAGGCGTGAAAAGCGCGATGATGCGTCCAAAGTATGCTCCCCATTGCGTAATTACATGATAGCGGAAGAATGAATTGTACACGACAGGGGCTCCGACAGTGACGATTGCATCTGGCTTTTCCCTTTCTGCAAGCTTCAGCGTCATAGCACCACCCATGGATGTCCCGATGACACATAGTGTCTTATAAGATTTCCTCAGATTCCTGTAGTACTCCTCAATCCATGCATACCAGGATGAAAAATTTGTCTTCTCGAAATCATGCCAGTCTGCACCAAATGTAGGGATGAGGGGAGCATAGACATCCCAGCCCTCAGCTTTGAGCCTTTCTGAAGCATAGCTGTACATGGCAGGAGTTGTCGGAAAACCATGGATTAAAAGCACAGCTTTCTCTGAGCCCTGTCGTATGATTATCGAACGGCAACGCTCTGAGAAACATTTTGATTCATCTGCTGCAAGCTTCTCAGTTTTCTCATGGTAGAGAATCAGACAGCTAGACCAGAGATAGATGAGAACAAGAACAACAACGACAAGCAGTATCCAGCGCATAGCTTCATGATACAGCTTTCAGGGCTTTGCGGGAATGAACAGACAGGGCAGTGTGAAAAAGCGAAAATCATTCTCGAAGTAATTCGCTTTGAAGAACCGCTTGCATTCAAGTCCTCTTGGAAAGATGGTTTCGGGAATACTGAGGACGATGATGATTTCCTTGCATATGGTCACGGAGTCAGTGATAACTCCGTGGCCTTCGTATTAAGAGCCAATGGCTTTCAGGTTATTTTCTGAGAAATACGTCTTATTCGGATTTGATTCATATACATTTGTACCTTTAAACCACACGGATTCCGTATATGCTTTAAGCTGGTTAGCCGGTACATATATTATACAATTCTCTATTCCTGTTAATGCCGGAGCGTAAAGATTGCCACTTGATCCAGTAGTATATGTAATCTCAGGTGGAGCTCCTTTGAATGTTATTGATTTTATTGAGTCATACTGATCAAAGGCACTATCAGCTAGACTACTCAATGAGGCGGGAAGCTCAATTGAAGAGAAATCAATATGAGCAAATGCAGCCTGCTCTATTGTTTCAAGTCCCTCATTGAATACAACTGAATTGATACCTGCACCGGAAAATGCCCGCTCTCCGATTGACTTCACACTGGCTGGTATGACAAGTTCATCCATATCATCCAGAAGAGAATATCCATCTCCTATAAAAGCATCCGCTCCTATTGTTTCTAGTTCATCTGGTAATTGAATTGCCTTCAGCTTTGTCCTTATAAAGGCGCCATCTCCGATTGTCTTGATACCATCATGCAGTGTTACAGATTCTAGAGCAGCATTCTCAAAACACCAGCTGGGAATTTCAGTTATAGAAGAAGGTATCGTAATAGATTCAATTTTTGCTCCATAAAAAGAAGAAACCGAAAGCTTCTTCACCCCTTCTTCAAGGGTAACTTGAACCGTCTCTACATCATCGGGGAAGGACCATGCATCTTCATCAAAGCTTTGAAGAATCCATCTTCCAACAGTTTCTACGCTTCCTGGAATAGTCAGATTCTTCAGCTTGTAGCAGTTCATGAAAGCTGAATTCTGAATTTCTGTTACACCTTCAGGTATATCAAGTTCACTTATAGCTGATCCTTCAAATGACCATTGGCCAATCGTTTTTAAATCAGATGGTAATTCAATGGTCGAGAAAGATGCCTGATAGAATGCGGATTGGGGAATGGTAGTATTTGATATATCAGAGATATCCAGATGTTGCAGAGAAGTCATTTCACGAAGCGTTTCAAAATCAGAATCAGACAATGTTCCTGCAATTGAAAGCGATGTTGCCTCCTCCAGTCCCTTTTCTTCCAGCAAGTCCGCAAGAGTACTGCCTTCCTCAATGACAACATCTAAAACAGTGATGGAACATACTGCATTGATATAAGGGTTGTCAGCTACAGATACTGTGACTGTTGTCTCGCCTGTCGCTACAGCTGTTATCATTCCAGTGGAGTTCACTGTAAGAATTTCTTCATTTGATGATTGCCACAAAAGGTCTGCATAAGAATCTACGGGATTAAAACTGACATTCAGCTGATACGTTTCGTCTTTCTCCAGAGTGAGCTCAGTATCACTCAAGACTATCTC
>JADIMT010000061.1 GCA_017694595.1 Candidatus Ornithospirochaeta stercoripullorum
GGCTATAAGAGCGAAGGTAAAATCCCTGTAGACGAATTCATGGAACTGCCTAAGCTTGGTGACAAAGTAGCCGTTACAATAGTTAAGCTTGATGACGGACGCGGTCAGGTTGTTGTATCGAAGAAGAGAGCTGAAGCTAAAGAGAGAGCTGAGATTCTCAAGAAGGCAGCAGAGGACAGGACACCTGTTCTTGGCAAGTTCGTCAAAGTGATCAAGGGCGGCTATGAAGTTGACCTTGGTGCAGATTACAAGGGATTCTGCCCACTTTCAAAGGCAGATGTTGTTCGTGTTGAGGAACCAGAATCCCTTATCGGCAAGACAGATTATTTTGTGATCGACAAGTTCCACGCAGGAACAAAGCTTAAGAGCGTTGTCTCCCGCCGTGAGTATCTTGAGAAGAAGATCAAAGAGAATAAGGATGCATTCTTCAAGACTGTACAGATCGGAGATGTCGTACAGGGTGAAGTGAAGTCTTTCACATCATTCGGTGCTTTCATCGATCTCGGTGGTTTTGATGGACTTCTCCACATCAATGATATGTCCTGGGGACATGTCACAAGACCAAAGGATTTCGTCAAGAAGGGACAGATTGTACAGCTTCGTCTGATCAACATCGATCCAGAGACACAGAAGATCAATCTTTCTCTCAAGCACATGACTCCAGATCCTTGGACTACATTCGAGGAGAGGTATCAGGTAGGCGATGTCGTAAAGCGCCCTGTCACAAAGATCACATCATTCGGTGTCTTTATCGAGCTTGAGCCTGGCATTGAGGGACTTGCACATATCTCTGAGCTTTCCTGGACTAAGAGAGTTACGAATCCAAAGGAGATTGTCTCCATTGGCGATGTCGTTGAAGCAAAGATTCTTGGCTATGATCTCGACAAGAAGAGAGTATCCCTTGGCCTGAAGCAGCTTCAGGAGAATCCATGGGATTCAATCACTGAGCGCTATCCAGTAGGAAAGGTCGTGAAGGGACCAGTTGTCAAAGTCACACAGAGCGGTGCATTCATCAACCTCGAGGATGGTATTGATGGATTCCTGCACATTGACGACATCTCCTGGACAAAGAAGATCAAGAGCATGGATCAGTTCTGCAAGGAAGGTGATGTAGTTGAAGTCGCTATTGCACGCGTTGAGCCAGAGAACAGAAGAATCAGGCTCTCTGTCAAGCAGCTTGAGGGCAATCCATGGAACACGCTCAAGAAGGATTATCCAAGATTCTCTACTATCACAGGAACAATCTCTTCAGTCGCTGACTTCGGCGTATTCGTGAAGGTTCTTGGCGATGTTGAAGGTCTTATCTCCAAGTACAATCTTGTAGGCCCTGATGAGGAATACACAGATGCTGTACTCGAGAGCTACAAAGAGAAGATTGGTGAGCCTATCACAGCGATGGTTATCGATATCAATCCGACTGCTCAGAAGCTCAGCCTCTCCATCAAGGAGATGGTAAAGCGCTCCCAGGAATCCGAGATGGCTAAGTACATGGCTGATACAAAAGAGGATGAGGAGACATACAACCCATTCGCAGCCATGCTTAAGACCAGCAAGGAAGAGAACTAAGAGAAGCGGGCTAATGCCCGCATTCTCATGAGGGAACGGATTATGGATATCGAAAAGAATACAAAGAATAAAGGCGTTGAAGATAAGCTCAATTCATTCATGTCAAAGCATGCTAAGCCAATAATCGCAATCTTTGTTGTGGTTATCGTCTTGCTGATTGCTGCATGTATAGCTGTAGTGACTATCCAGAATTCAAAGAACGCAGCTTTCGATGCCGTTGCTGACCTCGAGAGCCAGTTCACTGCAATGAATTCGATGGATCCTGAATCTGCTGAGTATTCAGAAGCGCTTGCAGCTTTCCAGGCAGATGCAGATGCACTTGCAGCAGATGGCACTTCAGAATATCCAGGTGCTAAAGCTACAATGCTTCTTGGCGATTTGGCTTTCCAGGATATGGATTGGCAGAGCGCTGCAGATTACTATGCCGCAGTTGCGGAAGGTCAGAGTGGAACATATCTTGCTCAGCTTGCCCTGATGAATGAAGCTGCATGTTACGAGAACCTTGACCAGAGCGATATTGCTCTTGGGCTCTACAATGAAGTGCTTGATACATATGGTGACAAAGGAGTCTTTGCACCAAAGGCAATGTTCAGCGTAGGACGTATCTATGCAGAGCAGGGTGAGGCTGCGCTTGCTGAAGCTGAGTTCCAGAACCTGACAGGTCTCTATCTTGTACCAGGCAATGGTGCTATGCCTAGCGAATATGCTCGCATGGCAGAAGCATATCTGATTAACTACTAAGATTTCTCTATCTACTACAAGGAGGACAGCTATGAGGAAATGGGGGTGTATATTAACCATTTCTGCTACTGTCCTCTTGTTTTTTCTCGCTTCATGTGGAATTCCCAGAATGTTCCCATGGGATGAGGTGACACAATACAGCATCTCATCTCGTCAGCTGTCTTTCAAGACATCATTCCAGACAGAGTCTTCAAGCTCAGGAGCGGCAGAGACAACCAACTGGACGCTTGTCCCGAGTCGTGGCACACCTGTCATCAGGATATATTATATAATCACACCAACAGCTGAATCCCCGCTTTATTCCAATGTCACTGGAATGGCCTCAAGCTTCTCTTCTCGTTACCGCTCATCTTTTCCTCCGACATATGATGAGGAAGCAGCTTACACACGATCATTTGATACTACATATACAGATGATGAGACGATATCTGTAAGCATGTGGGAGATGACAGTGATAGGCAATGATGGCTCAGTTGAACCAGTTTCCAGAGTCTTTCAAGGAGTCGATTATTTTGTAGGTTCCGGTGGTACTCATGATGATAATATCTATGATGAATACACTGCAACATATGAATTCTCTGTTGAAACTGTTAGCAGCGGTTATTACATAAGGCTTAACCTGAATGGCGTGTCTTACAGGCTCGGAAGAATGAATGGTTCTCCATTCTCCCTCAGCCTTTCTGATTATTACGAAGATAATTGTGAATTTCTTCCAGAGGACAGTGACGGATTGCTGCAAGATGCAACGTTGAATATCTATCTTGGTGCTTCTTTCGCTTTTGAGAACTACACTTCACGTCAGACGATTCCGCTTGTTGAAGTCCATCGCAATACGCTTCTAGCTCCATAATTCCAAATTTTTACATGCAAATAGGTGAGGGGACTTTCAAATATCCATACGGGAAATCTGAAATCTCCATGCGGGAAATCTGAAATATTCATGCGGGAAATCTGAAATATGATATATTTTCAAAACACGTTGGGAACGCAACGCCTACAACTGCAATAGCCAGGCATTTTTCATCAATTGAAACAAACGAAATGGGGACTATTATATGCTTAAGCAGCCATAAGACAATCCTTAACAGAAATCTGCTTGTTCTGCCTGTCTCGATGATATAATCAAAACGGAAATGAGCAGAAAGCCAGAAGTAATGCAATAAACTGTATCGATATATTCCCTGCTTATTAATTCTTTAATGCTTGTCTCACTCAAGAGATAAATTTTTGTATTAATGCGAGATGAAAAGGGCAGAAGAGAGATATACATTGTTTTCTACGAGCCTCGATATCCGCAAGATCCATAAAATAACCAGAAGCTCAGAAGCATTCAACAAAACAAAGCGAAATGTTTCAGGAAGTCTTATGGACATATAAGAGGATTCTTACCATGCAATCTGATATTCAAATGAGCAGATTATAATTTCAGTTCCATACAACATGAAAGGCAATCGAATTAATTATTTAGCTTTTATAGATATACAGCATATTATTGTTTCTATGTATCAATACAGAATGGTAAAAGACAGTGTTTAAAATTTACCCTGACAAATAGGTATTTATAATAGAATAATTATAAGATAATTTAGCAAATAATATTTAAAATATAAAATGATTCTTTAGAATAATAAGAATGATATTAATAATAGTTGTAAGTTTTGGAATTAAAGATCAGACAGAACATTAAAAACTTGTATAATTACTCGAGATTTTAAAGAAAATGTCATGGATATAATGTATATTCTGTCAATTAGAGTTTTTTGTTAACGATTTTAAGCATTTTAATATATTTAATACATTAACTTTATTATATGTTATAAACTTTATATTATGGTAATAGATATAATCTTATAAATAGTATTTAATTATAAAATCTATTTTACATATAAATATAATAGTTGATTTGCGCTGTTTTCAATTTATCCTATTTATCAGGGTAGAAGACGATTTATTTCCAATCCTTTCCAAGCTAATCTGTTTCTATTGATAATATCATCTGTTTTTTTCTTCTATCTCTTTATGATTCGAGCAAATTAGTGTGAATAAACGAGATGATGTGAGGCGAGTGAGACGAAAAAAGGGGATTCCACGATGTTGCGCTTAATCCAGCGTTTCTACTAGCTTGATACCCTACCCTTCTGTTTGAATTTCAAGTTGTAGTCGTGTCCTGGATTGTATTGATGATGCGATAATTCCTTCCAATGTGCTTTGTGTTTGTCGCGTGCTTGGAAAAACGTGATAATCTTTGTCGTTCCTTCCACAACCTCTTGAAACCACAAGCCATTCTGTTGGAAATTATCAATATGTACGAAAATTACTTGATGCATGCTCTAGATTTCAATTCAAGCCTCGACAGGCTTTACACTATCATCTCAATTCTCAGAGCTCCTGGCGGATGTCCATGGGACAGGCTTCAGACAAATAAGACGACAACTGCATCTCTTATCGATGAGAGCTATGAATATCTTGATGGTGTTCTGAAAGGAAATGTTGATTCAGAACGCGAAGAGATCGGGGATGTGATGATCAATGTCTTCATGAATCTCAGGATACATGAGGAGAAAAATGATTTCATGCCTGTTGAAGCTGTGAATGAGGTCTGCGATAAACTCATACGCCGTCATCCGCATGTCTTCGGAGAGTCACATGCTGAGAATGCAGCAGAGGTCCTTTCACTTTGGAACAGCGTGAAAGAGAATGTTGAGGGACATAAAGATAAAGCGGATGCTTTCTTCTCGCATATTCCATCATCCCTTCCTCCTCTTGAGGAAAGCTACGAGATACAGAAGAAGCTGAAGAAAGTCGGCTTTGACTGGCCAGATGCAACAGGTGTTATTGAGAAGGTCGAGGAAGAGCTTGAAGAAGTAAATGAAGCGATCGCCGAGGGTGATGATGATCATCTGGAGATGGAGCTGGGAGATCTCCTCTTCTCAGTTGTCAATCTCTGCCGATATCTGAAAGTGCGTCCGAATATAGCTTTGCATAGATGCAACGAGAAAGTGAAAGCCCGTTTTCAGAAACTGTTTGACATGGCCTCAGAACGCGGTATATCCGTCGACAAAGAACATGTAGACGAAATGAACGCGCTCTGGGAAGAAGCGAAGAAAAGCGAGAGGCAATAGTGCCTCAGCGCCTTATCCAGTTTAGAGCTGCCTCGAGCCTGGTGTCGCTGGAGCCTGTCATATCCACGAAGACATCAGGTTCAATCCCCTGCCCTTCATAGATTTCGCCATTGCGGTAACGGGCATGGCGGTTCTGTGTTGTGCAACTCAGGTAATATCCGAGATTGAACTGACCTGCATTTAAGATATATGGATCCTCGTTATCTGAGATATTATATGGGTCTGAATCTGTTATGGCTGTACCTAATCCTCCGGCTGTTGTTCCACCGAATGTTGATACATCAAAGCCATAGCAATCATGCAAAGCCTTGAAAAGAAGGACAGTGACTTCTCCATTTGAGACAGTGCCTTTATCTGTAATGAGAGCAATGGGCTTGTCGAAATCACGCTCTGCTTCACCTTGTACTCTGTACTTTACCCATGGTCCGTAATCCAGACGGTTCATGCCATCTTTTGCACGGGTATCAAGGATGTGGAGATTCTCCTTGAAAAGGCAGTTCCATAGGAGATGAATATCTGAATTGTAGCCACCCGTATTGCCTCTGAGATCTATTACAATTCCTTTGATATCCTCTCCGCTGTTTGACAGATAGTCCTCAATGGCTGTTTTCCAGAGCATCAGGAATTTCTCAGCATCTTCCCTAGCTTCATTGTCAGGCAGGACATACAGGAATTCTGAGAAGAGAAAATCTGAAAGACCTAGATAAAGAATGTTATCAGATGTTTTTCCAAGTATATAGCAATTGCCATAGTCAGGATAAGAGAAGACATAGCATTCTTTCAGATACTGCGAGGGCTCTTCATGGCTAAGAAATTCTGGCCTTCCTGAATCCAAGGAGATTCCGAACGAGTCATGCAATATCGAATCCATGGTTGTAGACACGTTTTTCGAGATTGATAGCGTTTCGCCATCTCTGAATGCTCTGAGAATCTCGTCATCTGTATAGCCTTCTGCATGCATCAAAGCATATTCGTACTTGCTGAAAAAAAAGTAATCATCCGTTGCATTAATGTACAGCGAGTAGTGAAGATCGCTTAATTCCTTGCTTATTTCGAAGAAATACGAGAATGCGAGATCTGTCGACTCTTTGCTTTCCCCTATTATACCATCAAGAGCTTTGAAGCGAGGCATATATTCATCGTAGATTCTCTCCCATTCATCATCCGGGGAATCCAGCAGCCAGAAGATATAGTTGGTGTTCATCTTCTTCCAGTATGCATCGAAGAGATTGCTCCATAGAGGCTCTTCAACAGTACCTGTATCCAGTTCTGCTGGCTGTGGGCGGCAAGAACATAGCAGAGCTAAGATAACCAATGTGAATGCTAATGCTTTGCGTATCATCTCTTACCTCCTATCGGCACAAGGCAGCCTGCTGAGAACGATAGAGTATCGTTATATCGATGCACTGCATTCTCCTGATAATTCCTCACAAGGCTTGTCAGATTGCCTTCATAGCGCAGTGTGAAATCGAGGCGGATGTCATCAGCGACGGTCCACGAGACACCAGTCTCTGCAAGAAGACCTGCCTCGAAGAGATTGTCGCTATCTGTAAGCTCCATGATATCGCCATTGCTGTTTTCTATGAGTGTGTTATCAGGTGTCTCAGATGCAGAGAAATTCATACCGAAGCTCTGTGCAAGGAACCAGATGCCAATGTATCCACCTGCTCCGATGAAAACGCTCAGATCACCGAAGCTGTATGAATAACGTATTGAGAGCGGAAGCTCCAGGAAATGATCCATTTCCATATAACCGGCATAGGTGATTCCGCTATTCTCATGGTGATAGATGAAGCTTTTCTCTATGTATCTCAACCCCGTCGATAAAGATAATGAATCGTTTATATCATACTCAGCTATGAAAGAGGCTTCGATTCCATGCCCTGGCCTGTAATACGTATTTGGCCAAACTGTCTTAGTACTCAGGAAATTAAGCGCATATCCTGCCTCTCCTCCTATATGCCAGCCACTGGCATACAGCATACAGGAAGCTACGAGCATGATGATAAGAAATAATTTTCTCATAGCACAATATTACAATATTCCAGAGATGAACATGAATGTGAAAAACATCTTTTCACACAAAAAAAAGGCAGGGAGAAAGCCTCTCTGCCGATTATTAAAACCAGGCCCCAGATAAGCCGGGTTCTGTTTAGGTAATCATCTATCTAGGCTATGGATTGCTCCATAGCTCAAGCAGCCTACCCGCAGCCATGGCCGGACCAGCCGACTGCATACTTGGCCTTGCTCCTGGTGAGGTTTGCCATGCCCTGTCCATCACTGTCCAGGCGGTAGTCTCTTACACTGCCCTTTCACCCTTACCCTTTCGGGCGGTCTGCTCTCTGTTGCACTTTCTGTAGCATTGCTGCTCCTGGCCGTTAACCAGCACCATTGTCCTGAGGAGCCCGGACTTTCCTCTGCTATTATGCAGCGATTACCTCTGGAACCTGGAGAAAATCAGAAGTCTTCAAAGCCTCCATCCATGCCCATGGACTCATCGTAGGAATCGCTGTCACCCTGAGGCTCTGCTGCTGCAGAAGAGGATTTCTCGCTTCCGCTGCCTTTGGACTCAAGCTGCTCGAAGATGTAGTTCTTCTCTGTCTCCGGATCAAGCTCCTCATACCAGATGATTCTCGAGCAATATGGACAATACTCGATCTCATTATGTTCCTGCTTGAGCCTGAGATCGATTACGAACTGTACTGGAAGCACTCTGTCACAGCCCATGCAGACTTGGCCATGGACAGGTACAACACCAACTCCATCCTTCTTCTTCACGATGTTGGAGAACTTCTCATAGAGTTCATTGGAGATGGATGTGCCTTTGACTGCCAGACACTCTTTATCGAGAGCCTCGATGCGCTCGTTGATACCGCTGAGCTCTGTGTCGACTTTAGCTTTCTCTTCAGCCACCTTAGCTCTCTGGGCATTCACCTCTTCCTCTTTGACAACAACATCCTTCTTGAGTTTCTCTGACTCTTTCATCTTGTTGTTGCGCTGCTTGAGAAGAGCTTCTTCATTTGCCCTGGCTTCCTCGAGCTGCTTGGAAAGAGCTTCATACTCTCTCTGTGTATTCAGGAATTCCATCTGCTTTTCATAGCCAGTTCTGGCCTGGAAAGCATCCTCGTATCTGATGGACAGTGATTTGACTTCATCGGAGGTGTCCTCAACAAGCTTCTGAAGAGCCTCATATTCCTTCTCAACTCTCTGAAGTTCTGACTCTTCTCTTCTCAGTTCTCTTGGAAGAGTCTCCACCTGCTGCTCAAGTTCAAACTTTGCCTGAAGCACGTCCTGAAGCTTTCTAAGACATTCCAGCTTCTCGTTATCTGCCATACACTAAATCTCCTCGCTCCGCTATATTAACGGATAATCTTCTTTCTTTCTAGTTCAGTTCCAGTCCTTGAGCTGGCGGCTGCGTTTTGGATGGCGAAGCCTTCTCAAAGCCTTTGCCTCAATCTGCCTGATTCTTTCTCTAGTGACATCGAAATAGAGTCCGACTTCCTCAAGCGTGAGTGCATAGCCATCATCCAGACCGAACCTCATCCTGAGAACTTCCTGCTCACGCTGTGGAAGTGTGGACAACAGCTCTCTTATCTTGTCCTGCAAGAGGACGAAAGCTGTCCTTGATGCAGGATTCTCCGCATCCTTGTCCTCGATGAAGTCCGAAAGAACGCTATCCTCTTCCTCTCCAACTGGTGTCTCAAGGGAAATCGGTTCGCGGGCAACAGATTTCACGTTCTTGACTTTTGCTTCCGGCCAGCCGAGATGATCTGCAATCTCTTTATCGGTCGGTTCCCTGCCAAGGCTCTGCATCAGCACCCTTGATTCCCTGACGACTTTATTGATCTGCTCAATCATGTGCACAGGAACACGGATAGTCCTTGCCTGATCGGAGATTGAGCGGGAAATAGCCTGCTTGATCCACCAAGTTGCATATGTTGAGAACTTGAAGCCTTTCTCATACTCGAACTTCTCAACAGCTTTGATCAGACCAATGTTGCCTTCCTGCACGAGATCGAAGAACTGCAAACCGCGGTTTGTATACTTCTTTGCGATGGAGACAACAAGCCTGAGGTTAGCCTTGATAAGACGATCCTTTGCGCTCTTGAGAATCTTCTGACCCTGCTGGATATTCTTCACGCTCTCGATAATCTCATCGGAAGAACATTCGAAATCCGTCTCAATACCCTTAAGCTCTTTCTCTGTCAGCTGAAGTTCCTTGATCTCTTCCTTGATCTGGTCCGAGCTCATGCCAAGCGCTTCCTCAATCTTCTCCGCTCTGGATCTGGTCGCAAGATCACGGCCAAGCTGCCTCAGTTCCTTCACGCTGCTGACATTGAGATGGTCCTCGATTTTCTTCTTCTTGCTATTGCATGAGATGATCTTCTCTTTTGCTTTGATGAAGATATCTGTAAGTTCATCAATGTCCTCTTTCTGGATTTCAAAAGGCGTAATCCATTTCAGGACAGGAATGTATGCACCCTTCTCAATTGCTTCCAGCTCTGATCTGAAATCTGTATAACGCTTTGCAAGCTCTGTCTCAGCCGCGCTGTGCTCTTCCTTGACACGGCGATGAATCTTCTGGATTTCCTTCTCGATATCAGAATCCTTCATCTCCGGATGTTCCTGGCGGAACTGCTTGTCTTTCTCCGCTACGATGGATGCAATGCGCTGGTTGAGGTTGTTCTCCTCCTTCCTCAGGCTGTCGAGTTTATCCTCAAGCTTCTTGAGCCTCTCATCTCTCGATCTCTCACGACAATATCCAATCCATTTCTCACGTGTCGGGAAATCTGAACGTTTCTTGCCCTTGTACAGCGGATCAGACTCATCCGGACAGCCACCAAGCTCATTGAGGAGTTTTTCTCTCAGAGCAATGACTTCATTTGAAAGCTCCGGCGTCTCTCCAGCCAGAAGCAGACGGTTCTTGAGCTCGTTGTAATCCTTGATCTCTTTCGGAATCTCCTTGCCAAGCGCCTCGCGATAAGCGGCATTGTAGCGTTTCTGGACAGAGAGGAATTCCTTAAGCTCTTCAGTCGAGAGGGATTCTTCCGTATCTTCTTCAATTCTTGTGTTCATCTTTTCGATGACATCTGCGAAGAATGTGATGATAATCCCGCTCTCGCGGATTACGGAACGCACAATATCGCCACCCTTCTCCATTTGCATGGCAAGCTCAACTTCCTGCTCGCCTGTGAGAAGGTTCTCATTACCTATTTCCTTCAGATATAGGCGGATTGGATCATCCTGGGATGTGTCATACTTGCCCTGCGAGGCATGAGCTTTGTGCTCACTCTGATGCTCGGAAACGGAAGAGATATCGATGAAGCGCTCTGTGGAGACTTCTGTATCATCATCAGTGCCTTTCCACTCATTGAGGTTCTCTTCTTCCTCTTCATCGGCTTCTACATCATCCTCATCTTCTTCATCATCTTCAGAGGATGGCTTTTCAGAGTCATCTTCCTCTTCGCCCTCTTCGTTCTCGATATCTGCCAGATCCTCATCTGTAGGACCTTGCTCATCATCGGAGACATCTTCGTCGTCAGAGATATCGTCATCCTCAAAGTCATTTTCGCCGAAATTCGCCAGATCCTCTTCCGAAGGCTCATCTGCGAAATCTGGATCGCCATCCTCAGTCTCTGTGTACTGTATTCCGTCTTTCTTCAGAGCTTCTGTGATTGCATCGATATCCCCATGGGAATCTTTGTACTTCTTGATTGCAGCGACAATGTCAAGGAGAGTAACATAACCTTGCTCCTTAGCCAGATTGATAAGTTCCTTGTAGAATGCTGAATTCCTGATATCCTGTTCTGCCATTTATTCCTCTTTTAATGTACTTCTGAAAAGCTCACTCCTGAG
>JADIMT010000062.1 GCA_017694595.1 Candidatus Ornithospirochaeta stercoripullorum
TTTCCATGCTCGTCAGAGAGCACTTGCACTTCAATATGACGCGCTGGCGAGATGCACTTCTCGAGGTATACGCCGCCATCACCGAATGCGGCTTTGCTCTCAGCTACAGCTAGCGGATATGCTTCTTTCAGTTCTTCTGCTGAGTAGGCTGGCCTGATGCCTCTGCCACCACCGCCCGAACGCGCTTTAAGCATGACAGGATAGCCAAATGCGGATGCCGCGCTTAGTGCTTCATCGACAGATGACAGAGTGTCAGTACCGGGGATGACATTCAAGCCTGCATCTTTTGCGATTTTCTTGATAGTAGATTTATCGCTGAGTCTCTCCATTTCTTCCGCAGATGGTCCGATGAATGCAATGCCGTTCTTGCGGCATAGCGCAGCGAATTCTGCATTTTCGGAGAGAAATCCATATCCTGGATGTATAGCGGCTGCTTTTGTAGCTAGCGCCGCACTGATGATTCTCTCAGCATTGAGATAGCTGTCAGCTGCGCTTGCAGGTCCAATGCACACGCTTTCGTCAGCCAGCGCAACGGGAAGCGAATCTCTATCAGCTTCGGAGAAGACAGCGACTGATTTTATGCCCATCTCCTTGCAAGCCCTGATGATTCTTACCGCTATCTCTCCGCGGTTAGCTATCAGGACTTTTGAGAACATACGCTCTCCTTATCTGTGATGCAGAAGGAAAATGAAGCGGAGATTGCAAGATTGCCATCAACGTAGCCTTCACCTTCGCCAAAGTAGAATGGACCTTTCGAGCGTGTAATTCTGCATTTTGTCTCGAATGTGTCGCCAGGACGAACAGGGGAGCGGAAGCGTACTTTGTCCAGTCCTGCATAAACAGGAAGCTTGTCGCTGGATATTGTTCCATCGAGCAGTACGCATGCTGACTGTGCAAGAATCTCGCAGAGGATTACACCAGGTACGATGGGGAATGATGGAAAGTGCCCATCGAGAAAGAACTCTGTACCTTTGACTGTATATTTGCCGTGGGCTTCATCTCCGACCTTCTCAACCTCATCGAGAAGCAGCATGCTGTTTCTGTGAGGAAGGATATTCATGATTTCTTCTCTTGTCATCATTACCTCCCGATTCTAAAAAGCGGTGCACCGAATTCGACTATGCTGCCATTGGAAGCATAGATTTCCAGTATTGTGCCATCCTCTTCAGCTGTAATCTCATTCATCAGCTTCATTGCTTCTATCAAGCAGAGAGTGTCTCCCTTCTTGACATTGCTGCCGACATGGACAAATGGTTCCGCATTCTCAGCTGAAGCTGCATAGAACACTCCAACCATAGGAGAAGAGATGACGATGCCTTCCTCTTTTTTCGCTTCAGTTGCAGGCTTTTCAACCTCTTTCGTTTCAGGAATGACATATGTCTCAGGAGCTTTTACGCCTTTATTGCCATATTCAAGACGGAGCTCATAGCCATCTTCCTTGACTTCCAGTCCCGTCAGTCCAAGCTCCTTCATCAAACCTGCATATTTTCTGATAGCTTCTTCTTTCATCAGACCCTCCTGAATGCCAGACAGGCGTTATGTCCACCGAATCCGAGCGAGTTGGAGAGCGCGATATCGATTTTCATTTCCCTTGCTGTGTTAGGAACATAATCGAGATCACAATCTGGATCCTTCTCAAGCAAGTTGATTGTAGGAGGAATGATTGATGTCTCAAGTGCTTTCAGGCAAGCAATTGCTTCGATAGCTCCTGCGGCCCCTAGCATATGGCCAGTCATGGATTTTGTAGAGCTGATGACAGCTTTTCTGGCATCTTCTTCTCCCAATGCTCCTTTGATGGCGATTGTCTCGCCTTTGTCGTTAAGAGGTGTACCTGTGCCGTGCGCATTGATGTATACGCTTTCTCCTGGCTTGTATCCAGATTCCTTCATAGCTTCAACCATAGCTCTTCTGCCTCCATCGGCATCCGGACGTGGCGCTGTGATGTGGTAAGCGTCACATGTTGAGCCATAGCCAGTGATTTCGCCATAGATCTTTGCGCCTCTCTTAACAGCGTGCTCATACTCTTCGAGAACGAGGGCTGCCGCGCCTTCTCCTATGACAAAACCTGCGCGGCGCTTGTCGAAAGGAAGCGATGCTGCGTTTGGGTCTGTTGCCGTTGAGAGAGCCTGCATGTTGATGAATCCTGCAACACCTGCCTCTGCGATTGCAGCCTCTGCTCCTCCTGATATGATCGCATCCGCATAGCCATGTCTGATTGTCCTTACAGCCTCTCCGATAGCATTGGAACCTGAAGCACAAGCTGTAACAGCTGGAAGCGCTGCATTCTGGCAATTGAAGCGGATAGCTATCATGCCAGCGGCCATATTTGGAATCATCATAGGAACAAAGAATGGAGAGACACGGCTTGGGCCTCTCTGAAGAAGCTTGTTGTGCTCTGTTGTGAATGTCTGGATTCCACCGATGCCACTACCGAAGTACACACCGATTCTCTCTGGAGGGAGCGTTCCGATGATTCCGCTTTCCTCAACAGCCTGCACTGCAGAAGCGATTGCATATTGAGCGAACCTGTCAGAGCGCAGCGTATCTGATTTCTCCATCCAGTCGCGTGCGTTGAAATTCTTGACCTCTGCATCAAGCTTCGCTTTGTAATCAGTGGTATCAAAATAGGTGATTGCTCCGATTCCGCAGCGTCCTTCGATCATGCCCTGCCATGCTTCGGCGACGCTGTTGCCAATCGGCGTGATAGCGCCGAGACCTGTAACTACGACTCTTCTATATTCGCTCATTAGATAATCTCCTTTACATTGCGATTCCGCCATCAACTCTCAGCACTTCCCCTGTTATATAAGGAGATGTGAGGAGGAAGACGACAGCGGAAGCGACATCGCTTGCTTCTCCCATTTTTCCGAGTGGAATGGTTTTTAGAAGCTCTGAGTTGTCTTCTGTGATGTTCTTTGTCATATCAGTATGGATGAAGCCCGGTGCGACAGCATTGCATGTGATTCCTTTTGGAGCAAGCTCGCGGGCAGTTGCTTTCGTGAGTCCCACGATACCAGCTTTTGATGCGGAGTAGTTAGCCTGTCCCGCATTGCCCATCAGTCCGGATACTGAGCTGATATTCACGATCCTTCCACCCTTGTTCTTGATGAACAGAGCAGCTGTATGACGGATCATGTTGAATGCACCTTTCAGATTCACGCTGAGAACGCTGTCCCAGTCCGATTCCTTCATGAATGCGATGAGCCCATCGCGAGTGATTCCCGCATTATTTACAAGGAATTCGATATCATTACCGAAATCCTTCCTGATTTCTGCAACTGTGGCTTTTGTTTCCTCGAATGAGGCGACGTTGCATACATATGCTTTTGCAGTTACGCCTTTTTTATTGCATTCTGCGATAGTATCGTTAGCTTCATTCTCGTCGCCGACATAGACTATAGCGATATTATAGCCAAGAGCGGCAAGGCGAAGGCAGACTTCTCGCCCGATTCCTCTTGAGCCTCCTGTTACTATAGCGGTCTTTGTATCAGCCATTTTTGACCTCCATTGTGATGTTTCTGATGCTTTCTGCGTCTGAGACATTGAATGTCCTGACACTGCTGTCGATTCTCTTTATGAGACCTGTGAGTGTTGTACCAGGGCCTACTTCAATGAATGTGTCGATGCCACTGGCTATCATATTCCTGACGATGGTGACCCATCTAACAGGAGATTCAATCTGCTTTGAAAGAAGAGGTTTGGGGTCCTCTTCATATGCCTGGCCAGTTACATTTGAATAAATGGGGATTGACTGTCCCTTAAATGGGTATTTTTCAAGTTCTTTTGCAAATGATTCAGCTGCCTCATGCATGAAAGGTGAGTGGAATCCGCCTGCAACGCGCAGTCTCATTGTTCTTCCACCTCTCTCTTTCACTTTCGCTTCGAAATCAGCAATTGAGCTCTCTGCAGCTGACACAACAACCTGGCCAGGGGAGTTGTAGTTTACTGGATAGACTTCAGCAAAGAGGGAAGCTGTCTCCTCAACTTCCTCATCTGAGAGTTTAAGCACAGCATCCATCACAGCTGGATGGCTTTCTGCTTCCTTCTGCATCAGCCGACCACGCTCTGAGACGATTCTGAAGCCATCTTCGACAGAGACGATGCCAGCCTCACTGAGAGCTGCTATCTCTCCAAGAGAGAAGCCCGCGACGGCATCAGGGGTGATGCCAGCTTCTCTGAGAGCAGCTGCTGCGGCGCACTCTGTAAGATACATGCAAGGCTGAGTGTTCTCAGTTTTTTGCAGATCTTCCGCACTGCCGGAGAAGCACATCTCAAGTGTTCCTTTTCTGATTTCATCCAGTGTATGTGAGACAGCTCTGGCTGCTGGAGAGGATTCATACAGATCCTTTCCCATGCCAGGGGCCTGAGCGCCCTGACCGGAGAAGACAAATGCTATTTTACCCATTTCATAGCTCCTCTGAGGATTGGCTCAGCACCTTCAATCACTTCTTTCACGATTTCAGCAGCTGGCTGTACTTTATTCACCATGGCTGCAATCTGTCCTGCAAGGAAGCAGCCATTCTGAATGTCTCCATCCTTGACAGCCTTCCTTAAAGCGCCGACACCCATGGCCTCGAGTTTCTCATCATCCATGCCGCCGAATTCCGCTTTAGCATATTCGCGTGCGAAGTTGGTTCTCAATGAGCGTACCGGGTGTCCAAGCTTTTTGCCAGTTACCATCGTGCAAAGGTCCCCAGCCTTGATGATTTTTTCTTTGTATACAGGGCTGATGGAACACTCCTCAGCACTCAGGAACCTTGTTCCCATCTGTACGCCAACAGCTCCAAGCATGAAAGCTGCAGCAACGCCACGTCCATCTGCGATGCCGCCTGCTGCAATTACAGGCAAATCAGTTGCATCGACAATGAGTGGGACAAGAACCATAGTCGTGAGTTCCCCGACATGTCCGCCGCTTTCTCCGCCCTCTGCGATTACTGCAGAAGCACCAAGTCTGGTCATCAGCTTAGCCATAGCAACGGAAGCTACGACCGGAATCACTTTAATCCCAGCTTCTTTCCACGCGTTCATATACTTCGATGGATTGCCAGCTCCTGTTGTGACGACAGCAACTTTCTCTTCAGCTGCTACAGCGGCAACTTCATCCGCATATGGACTCATAAGCATGATGTTGACACCAAATGGCTTGTCTGTAAGCGATCTGGCAGTCTTGATCTCGTTTCTGACATAATCGGCAGGAGCGTTACCTGCTGCGATGATGCCCAAACCGCCTCCATTGGAGACAGCTGCCGCAAGACGACCATCAGCTATCCAGGCCATTCCGCCTTGGAAGACAGGGTATTTGATGCCCAGCATCTGGCATATCGGGGTCTCAATCATCGATTAGTTCTCCTTGTTCTGGATGAAGGAGACGAGATCTCCTACAGTTTCGATCTTCTTGTCGAGCTCGATTGAGATTCCAAGCTTGTCCTCAAGCTCCATAAGAAGCTCAACTGTATCAAGTGAGTCGATTCCGAGATCGTGGAATGTGCTTTCCATCTTTACATCATCTGGATTGCAGTCTGTTCTCTCTGCAACTGTCTCTGCGATAGCTTTGAAGATTTCCTGTTCTGTCATGTTTAGAACTCCTTTAGCAAATGCTGCTAATACAATCTGACAAAATTTCAGTTTTTGTCAATAAAAAATTTTCACTATATAAACCACGTGCGCGATAAATAGATATAAATAGTGAGCTTTCAAAGCTTGGATAGCTATAATCTACTATAACAAACTAGAATAAATATTCTAATTTATGTTCGAGATTGCCAGAAAACAGGCCAAATAAACATTGTGTATGTTTTGTTAGAATCCCGCTTTTCTTCTCATTTTCCGGTATTTATATTTGGCATATGGATGATAGCAGTACTCTTTCGCATGCCTCTTTTCTTACGCTCAAAGCCCTGATAGTCCAGCGTTCGCTGCCTGTTTTGCTGTCGTGGTCCGAGCAATTTCCGGAAGCTGAAACAGTAGATGAAGCGATTGCTTCTATCAAAAGAGCAGGGAAAGATCCTGGTATTTCATCTTTCCATTCAGGCTGTATTTCTATTTCATCTGCATCATATAAAAATGCAAATGGCGAACCGTTTGCCATTTCATTCCGCGTCGCTGATGTAATCAGATGCGGCTTTATGATTTCCACGCGCTCTGGAGAGCGGGAAGGGTTTTATTTGATGAGTGGTCGTCAATCTATTTTCAGCAAAAAGACTGAGATTGAGCTCTTTGTCCATTCCAATGCGATAACTGTACGCATCGGAGGAAAAGCGACAGAGTACAGCAGAATGATGTGCTGAGCCTTTTTCCATTTAAACTTCTGCGTTAGGATTGTGCTATGTTACGTTTAAGGTTTGCTGTTTTTGCTGTCATTGCTTTGTTGATTCCGTCCATACTGCTTGCTTCTCCAGATTATTCGCTTTCTGAGAACTGGGCATATTATTGTGAAGGGACAGGAAAGAGTGTCGATCTTTTTCTGGTCTGTCCCACTGTCGATATGGGAGAGAACGGCAACAGGAATATGTCTCTCGATGACGAAGAGACAAAAGCTTCTTTTGTCGGTGCATTGAACATGGAGAGGGGTATCTATGAAGAGACATGCACGATATATGCGCCGTTCTATAGACAGATGACATTCCCTTTATACGCTGAAAGAATAGCGGAAGATGATGAAGCGCTCTCAATTGCTTATGAGGATATAGAGGAGGCATTTCTCTGGTTCCTGGAACACACAGACGAGGATCGTCCATTCATCCTTGCCGGGTTTTCGCAGGGAGCGCAGCTTGTTCTGCTGCTTCTGGAAGAGCATTTCGATGAGCCAGAGCTCCAGGAACGACTTGTAGCTGCCTATTGCATTGGATGGAAGATCACTGCAGATGACTTGAAAGAATATCCCCATCTTCGAATGGCAGAAAGGGAGGATGATACAGGTGTCATAGTCTCATTCAATACTGAGTCTCCTGATACATATGATTCCATCATCGTTCCAGAAGGCATATATACATATGGTATAAATCCTCTGAACTGGAGCACGGGGAGTGAACTTGCTCCACAAACAATGAATAAAGGGGCATGTTTCACAGATTATTCAGGTTCTATAGTCAGTGAGCAGCCATATCTTACAGGAACTTATCTTGATTCTCAAAGAGGTACGCTGAAGGCTGTGGATATCGAGCCGGAAGATTATAGCTCTCCGCTTTTCCCTGATGGTGTCTACCATCTTTACGATTACCAATTCTTCTTCAGGAATCTGGAAGAGAATGTGGAAGTGCGAAGCGAAGCATGGCTGGCTGAGCACATGTGATACAATAAGCAAAAGGGGAGATTATGAAACATTGTGTCTTTGTCTTGCTTTTCCTTCAGTTGTTCGCTGTTCATGCCGCTTCATATGACGAGATTATGACCTCCTCGCTTTCTGGAAGCTACTTGGCTGAAGAGGCGGAGATACGCCACTCAGCTGGCCTTATTTCCATCTCAGAAGCTGAACTGGATGATGAAATCATGCTGGGGGCGGAGCTTTCTGTCTCTCCATTGCTGAATAATATGGAGGCTGTCTCTGTCGATGATCTCTCGTTTTCCTTCACTTCTCCAGACAGTGATACGACATTCTCTGCATCTATTCCTTTTGCTATCGCGTATGATAGAAGCGGTGGTTATCTCTCTCCTTCTGCTTCTTTCAGACATGTCTTCGACTGGGGACATGATGATGACGAGCTGGAGGATTTGCAAGTGGAGGTTCTGAGACTCTCCGTCTCAAGAGAGTACGAGGAGGATATGCTCTCTCTAGAGCGCAGTGTCATTTCGATACTGACGGAGCTGCTTACCAATGAGAAAGATATCAATGAAGCGCGGGAAGCGCTTTCAGATGCTCAAGCTGAAGAGAGCGATGCTGTTACATTGGATCTCATGAGCGAAGACTCATTGGCTTTCCTTGAATTACAGCTAGCTAGAGCGCGCGCGGAAGATACGCTTTTGATTCTCGAAAGAGAGCGCAACGCACTTGTTCTTCGCTATCATTCTTTGACAGGGCTTGAATGGGATGGTGTGGAGGATATCCCAGATCCTTCTTTTCCAGATATCCTCGCGTTCACAACATCCTCTACAGTTGATGAAGCACGTTTGCAGGCTGAGATTGCGAAAGAGGAAGTGCTTGTCACTGAAAGCCTGCAGAATCCTGAACGTTTAGTCACAGGCTTAGATGCTTCTTCCATGATAGAGATGGGCCAGGGTTGGGATAGTACATCATCTCCGCTTTCACTTTCCGCTTCTATTGGATGGGAAGGCGATGCCTGGTCCCTTATTGCATCCGGCGGTGGAAGCTGGGATGCAGACTTTGCGTTCTCTCCGCAGTTGACCATCACCGCAAGCTGGGAGAATGGCAGCAGTGAAAGCGATGATCTGACACTGCGGTCACTTAGAAATACAGCCAGGATGAGAAGTGTGGAGGCAGCAAACGCCAGACGGGAGTTCCAGGAGAGCTCGGAAGATCTCTGGAGCAGCATAGTACGTTGGGAGCGGGAGAAAGCTGAGCTTGATGCTGACGTGAGATACCAGAATGCGTTTTGCGAGATGCAAGAATTGAAATACGAACGTGGCCTTATAACACAAGAAGAACTGGAAGATAGCAGTGATGAGCTTTCATCCCTGCTGCTGGAGTTGGATATCAAGAAACTTGAGGGATTGGCATTGGAAGCTGAAGCTGAATCCCTTGTTCTTTAGGGGGTCGGATGAAGAAAAAGAAGAAGTCTGGCAAGAAGATTTTATTTTCAATCCTCATAATTCTGTTATTGCTTGCAGCCATTGCCATTTTCATAGATAGGGATGAGAAGGCTGTCGAACAGCCCCAGCAGCGGGAAGCGGTGGTCACTTCAAATACATATACGCAGGTCATTGATATATCAGGATATGTTGAGCCTTATGACAGCCAGACTCTTCGCTTCCGTTCCACTGGTGCTGTTACTGCTGTCTATGTCGATGAAGGAGATAAAGTCGAGGAGGGACAGCTTTTAGCTTCCATAGATAACACGTCCCAACTAGCTTCATTGCAGGATGTTCGGAACCAGGTAGAGGAGGCGGAGCTCAATGGTTCCAAGCGTGAACTTGAGCTGTTGAGGCTTAAGGAGACAGCCGCGGAGAATGCACTTGAGTATACAAATATCGTTGCTCCATTTTCCGGAGAGATCGCTTCTGTCGATGTCGATGAAGGTGATTATTTCGAAGGTGGTGATGAAGTCATCACGATAGTCGACAGATCTAAGCTGAAAGCGACAGTGGAAATCGATGAGATTGATATGCAATATGTGAAGGAGGGACAGAAAGCTGAGCTTATCTTCGAATCATGTCCTGATGAGGTAGTTCAAGCTGTTGTTTCTTACATACCTATGCTTGGCCGCTATTCAGACCAGGGTATTGGCGTTGTCGATGTTGAGCTGCTGATAGAGGATCCGCCATCTCTGATTATGCCAGGTTTCACGTTTGAAGGAACGCTGGAGGATGAGAGCGAAGTGGAGATGCTTCTGATTCCGCAAAGTGCAATCAAGCGTGGACGTGGTGGTTTGGAAACTGTCAATAAGAAGATGGATGATGGATCTGTTGAGACGATTGAAATCCGCACATCATACCTTGGTGAGGGACTTGCAGAACTCTTGTCTGGAAATCTCAAGGAAGGAGATGTCTTAGTCTATGGTGCTTCTCAAGGAGGTATGTAGTGAAGGAGGCTATCCTTCTTGATTCAGTGACAAGACTCTATGAAGTCGGTGATACAGTGGTCCATGCTCTCGATGGTATTTCGCTGGCGATAGAAGAGAAGTCATTCACTGCTATCGTTGGGCCTTCGGGTTCTGGCAAATCCACGCTAATGGCTTTGATTGGCTGCCTTGATGTGCCAACATCCGGACGCATATTAATCGATGGAGAGGATACAAGCGGCATGGATGATGATGAGCTAGCATACATCAGAAACAGGAAAATCGGCTTTGTATTTCAGCATTTCTCGCTTTTGCCGAAGCTAAATGCGCTGGACAACGTCGCACTTCCATTACTCTATCGGGGCATCGGGATGAAAGAGAGAAGGGAGAGAGCTGAAGCATTGCTTGTGCAAGTAGGATTGAAAGACCGTATCAGGCACAGGCCTTCAGAGCTTTCTGGAGGACAGAAGCAGAGAGTCGCTATTGCACGTGCCCTGATTACTGAACCATCCCTGATCCTTGCTGATGAGCCAACAGGTGCCCTTGACTCAAACACAGGCAGGGAAGTCATGGATCTTTTCCATGCTTTGCACAGTGCTGGACACACGATTGTTCTTGTGACTCACGACAGAGGATTGGCTTCAGAATGCTCTCGCATGATTGCCCTCAAGGACGGGAGGGTCGACTATGATGCTTCGTGAGAATATACATATGGCTTTTGCTTCGATGGCTGGCAATAAGCTGCGCACATTGCTCTCTCTTCTTGGCATCATGATTGGCGTCGCCTCTGTCGTAACGATTCTCAATCTTGGACGAAGTGTCTCTGAAAGCATCTCTGAGTCTTTCGAAGTTGGAGGACTTGATACGGTGAATATCATGCCGATGGGCAATGCTAGGGAAACTATGATTTTCACTGAAGAGTTTTCATATGATATCGAGAGAGAAGTAATGGGCATCAAAGAAGTGCTTCCTACAGTCTCTTCTTATAACCATGTGCGGAATGGACAGGAGATTGTAACAAGCATTCAGGTGCAAGGTGTAACTTCGGATTATTTTGCTTCAAATGCTCTGGAGACTGAGGATGGTGTATTCTTTTCTCCTGCTGAGAACATCAACAGGAGGCAGGTATGCATTATTGGATCTGAGCTTGCTGAGGAGCTTTTTCCTGAAGGAAATCCGGTTGGAAAGTATATCTCAGTTTTCCGCAGACAGGCTAAGAGCTTCCTTGTCATCGGTGTTCTGAAGGAGCGCGATGAATCGCTTGGCTCTTCATACAACAATGTGCTTTTCATGCCATATAACACATACACACAGCGTTTCCGGCGTACTGATCAAGTCGGAACATATGTCGTGAAGGTCGAGGATGGCTATGACGCGACAGCAGTTGCTGATGATCTTGAACGATATCTTAACCAGATAGCAGGTGAGGATTACTACAGGATTTTCAGTCCAGCGACTATTAAGGAGATGAGTGATAACGTGATGTCTACATTCTCTCTTTTCCTTGCTGCAATTGCCGCGATTTCGCTTGTTGTCGGTGGTATTGGGATTATGAATATCATGCTGGTTTCCGTTGTCGAGAGAACAGGCGAGATCGGCATCAGAAAGGCATTGGGAGCTACTCCAAAGCAAATCAGATCACAGTTTCTTGTGGAGTCTGTGACGCTTTCAATCTCTGGGGGCCTTATCGGGCTTGTCATTGGAACGCTGCTGAGTTTAGCGGCTGTCCGTATTGCTGGCTGGACGCTATACATCTCAATTGGTGCTGTTATCGTATCGCTTTCATTCTCGCTTATGATTGGAATGTTTTTTGGCTGGTATCCTGCTGCGAAAGCTGCCAGGCTTGAACCTATGGAAGCACTGCAGAGGGATTGAAATCGAAGCAAATTTTTCTCTGTAAGTGTTTTCTTTTGATTGCATGTCTCAGATTGAACCCAATCTTCCTAGAGAGTAAAATCAAAGATGATTTTAGGAGATTGTATGGAGAAAAAGTTCTCGCTTGGTTCATTGCTGCTTAGTACGAAGATTACTGCTTTTCTCTATATTACAAGCCTTATAATCTTCCTCTCAATGGAGATTTTTGTTTACAGCAACGCTATTCAGCTTGCTGATAATCAGATGACAACAGAGGGTTATGCTTATTGCAATGAAGGAACTGGTGTTGCAAGAAATGCCTGTTCATACATCAAAGGTGTTGCGAATTACAGTATAGCGGAGAGCTCCATACAGAACATATTTGCCAGTTCTGAAGAATTTAAAGGCAATGGAATTGAGACTTCGATAATAGATTACGTCAGGTCCATGGATTACATTCTTAACATAATTATCTACACACCTTCTGGAATTCCTCTTAAATATATGGCGATAGATGGATCTACAGGACCGGTTTTCCAAGGTAACAGGAGATTCTTCAAATCATTCATGCAGAATGATTCTGACAGATCGTGGGAGTTCATAGATGAACGTAGCACAGTGCTGTTTGTTAATGACAATTCCCCTAAGCTGAGCCTGTGGGTTAAAATATACAGCGCGGCAAATTCACGTGTAGTTGGAGTGTTATGCATATCCATCGATACGCGGAATTTGTTCACATTCGATATCCCTTATCCATCATCTTTCAGCCGCAATATGTTCATTCTTGATAGTCAGTCTGGAAAAGTTGCAGCGAACAGGACAGATTACGTGATTACAGATGAAACTGCTTCCACGCTTTTTGCGAAAACCAATAACAATGGGTCGTCAGGAAAGTTTCATATGGTTACAGAAGAGGGCAATACTATTGTGATATATGAGAGGATATCAGATACACCTCTCTACGCTTTCTATTATCTTTCTTCTGATTCTCTTGCAGTCTATGCTGCTGATATACAGAATACAATCTACATCTCAATCGCGGTTTATCTTCTTCTTATAATCCCTTTGATTACGATTGTAGGAAGATGGCTGACAAAGCCGCTGAACAAGCTCAGACAATCAATGGATACTTTCTCAGAGGGTGATTTTGATATCAGATTGTCATTCAATACTGATGATGAGATAGGAAAGCTGGGACGAGCTTTCAACAACATGGTTGAGAAAAACAAGCAGTTGATTGATGAGACATATGTGGCGCAGATAAAAGCGAGAGAAGCGGAATTATTGTTGCAGCAGGCTCAGATAGATCCTCACTTCATGTACAATCTGATCAATTCAATTCAATGGAGTGCGATGCGGCGTGGTGCAAATGATATTGCGGAAACAGCTCATTCGCTTGGCCAGATCCTGAGAATTTCACTCAACCGAGGAAAAAGCATGATAACAGTTGCAAGAGAGTGTGAACTTGCCCGCTATTATCTTGAATTGGAGAAGAAGAGATGGAAGAACCGACTCGGTTTCTCTATTTTGTGTTCAGAGGCTGCAAATACAGTGATAATCCCTAAACTGATAATACAGCCATTGGTTGAGAATTCCGTCAAGCATGGGATGCCTGCAGCAGGAACTATGATGATCAGTGTTGTGATAACCTGTGAAAATGATGAATTGATTGTCGATGTGAAGGACGATGGAAAAGGTATACCTCCTGAAATACTTTCAAGGTTGCCGGCTTCTTATAGCTCGCAGTCAGTGCATAGCAATGGCTTTGCCGTTAAGAACATCTATGAAAGGCTGGTGTTGCTTTATGGGGATGAGTTTGTCTTTGAAATAACAAGTGGAATCAATGAAGGCACTTCTGTTCACATTAGGATACCAGCGAGAACTGACGAATCAGGGGAGGGTGGTAATGTTTCGCTTGATAATCGCTGATGATGAACCAGATGCACGCGATGATATGATTGCCTGCATAGACTGGGCAGCTAATGGCATAGAGATTGTAGGCACTGCCGATAACGGTACAAATGCATTATCCCTGATAGAGAAAGAAGCTCCAGATCTGGTACTAATTGATATATTAATGCCTGAGATGACGGGGCTGGAAGTAATCAAAGCTGTCAGGCAATCTTCGTCAGCTGATCCTGAATTCATTGTTGTGAGTGGCTGCGATGAGTTTTCATATGCTCAGCAGGCGATCAACATGGATGTAGTGAGTTATCTGCTCAAACCGTTCATGCCGGATGAGCTTCTATCGGCTTTGAGAAAAGCTATGAGAAAGACAAGAGTCATCAAAGCAGTTAAAAAGTCAAAATTGCCTGCTGTTCTTGTTGATTTTATTGAACATGATGAATCCGATACATGTCCATACTATCCGGCAGATCTTGAGCACAAGCTTATTTCGGCTTTGTTTTCAGATTCCATTGCTTCGATAAAATCGATCGCTGATGATTTCATTGAAGCTATTTTCTTGAAAAATGGTTCATCTTCTCAGGCTTTTGATTGCTTTCTCATTCTCTATGCTGAGATTTGCAGGAGTTTGATAGAGCTTGGTTTGCATTTCATCGACAACTCATTTGCTGTAGTCAGCAACAGAGTTTCTGTCGAAGTAAAGGAAGTCCTAAGGCAAAGTCTTTATGCTATTTGCGATGAAGCTTTCAGTCTTGTCAATAACGTTCAGTCTTCAGGGTTTTTGGTCAGGAAAGCTATTTATTATATTCAAAAGAATTACAACGAAAAAATCGCTCTTGATTCACTAGCGGGGGAGATTCATGTTTCTCCAGTTTATCTATCAAGTCTTTTTAGTAAAGTTACAGGTAAGACGATAGGTGAATATATACAGAATATCCGTGTTGAACACGCTAAATCATTGATGCAGGATTCTGCTCTTTCAATGCAAGATATTGCAGAGAGAGTCGGCTATTCCGACAGCAAATATTTTGCCTATATATTCAAGAAAGTCACAGGAAGAACGCCTGCAACATTCCGCAATCAAATGAAAATAAAAACGGACTAGACTCAAATCGCTTGATAGGCTATTGTACTGCTCTGGAATCAATCTGCAGGGGTGTTTGGCACCTTTATTCGGCTGTTTTGTGTCAATTCCTTAAAATCACAGCATAATTCTTTAATTTCTCGGTTACTTTCTCTCTTTCCCAATTTTAAAAATATTTTAAACACCAATTTTTGATGAGTAGGGAGGCAGTGAACAGATGTTGAAATATGTAGTAAAAAGATTGGTTCTGCTGATTCCTGTCCTTATCGGCGTTGTTACAATAGTTTTCATACTCAATCAATTGATGCCTGGTGATCCTGCGCGGATGATGGCTGGTGATGGAGCTCCGGAAGAAGCTGTTGAAGCCTTAAGAGAGGAAATGGGGCTGAATAGGCCACTTATAGTTCAGTATATCGATTATATTGTAGGAATTTTCACCAGAGGTGATTTAGGAACATCATATAAAACAGGTGCTCCAGTTCTGACAGAAGTAATCGAGAGGATGCCAACAACATTGATACTTGCAGGTATAAGTACTTTGATAGCTGTTGGAATAGGTATACCTCTGGGCATTGCGGCTGCGACCTGGCAGAATACTTTCATTGATTACTTCTCTTCCTGCGTATCATTCATCGGTGTATCTATGCCTAATTTCTGGCAAGGCTTGATGAATATTCTCCTTTTTTCCGTGTATTTAGGCTGGTTCCCTTCCTCTGGATTTTATGGCCCTGAGTATTGGATTCTGCCATGTCTTACAGTCGGTACAAGTACCATGGCAACAATAACGAGAACAACAAGATCCAGCATGCTTGAAGTCATACGCCAGGATTATATCCGTACAGCGCGCGCAAAGGGTATGTCTGAATATAACGTGATTGTAAAGCATGCATTAGGCAATGCTTTGATTCCTATCGTTACCATTGTCGGTCTTGAATTTGGTTCTCTTCTTGGAGGTGCAGTACTGACCGAGACAGTTTTTGCAATTCCTGGAATCGGTAAATACATGGTAGATGCGATTACTAATCGCAACTATCCGGTAATCATGGGCGGGGTTGTTATTCTCGCGTTCATCTTCAGCGTCTGCAATCTGGTCATTGATGTCCTATACGCCTACATCGATCCAAGAATGAAATCCCAGTACAAGACAAAGAAGAAAAAGAAGGAGGCTGAAGAATAATGGCTAAGATGATGACTCCTGCAATCGAAAAAGTTGAGAAGGCACGTGCTAATAAGAAGATAAGCAGCGGTATAAGCCCGACAATAGCCGCTTGGCATAGACTGCGCAGGAATAAAGCTGCAATGATTTCCGGTGCCATTATTCTTGTCTTTGTCGTTTTTGCGATTTTCCCATCTCAGATAGCACCATATGGATTTGATGATCAGAATTACTCAGCGGCTTTTACACCTCCTTGTTCTGAATATCCTTTGGGAACTGACAATCTTGGACGTGATATCCTCAGCAGAATCATCTGGGGTTCTCGGATGTCTCTCATCATTGGCATTGTATCTGTAGTGATTGGACTCCTGTTTGGATGTGTTATTGGCGCTGTTGCTGCGTTTTACGGTGGTAAAGTCGATGAAGTTTTGATGCGTATCATGGACGTTTTCCTTGCGATTCCGAATATGTTGCTGGCATTGGCTATAGCGGCTTCGTTAGGCACTGGTCTTGGAAATATGCTTCTTGCTATAGCTATAAGCAATGTTCCGAGGTTCGCAAGAATAGTCCGCAGTTCTGTCCTTGCTAATAAGGGTATGGAGTTTGTTGAAGCTGCTACAGCAATCGGTGCTTCTAACAGCCGGCTTATCTTCAGGCATCTCCTGCCTAATTCACTAGCTCCTATCATTGTTCAGGGAACACTTGGAATTGCCAGTGGAATTCTCTGTGCCTGTGGCTTGAGCTTCCTAGGGCTTGGCATACAGCCTCCAACAGCAGAATGGGGCATGATGCTTTCTTCTGCTAGGCAATATATCCGTGGCAATTGGTGGATGGTTACATTTCCTGGACTGACAATCATGCTCAATATCGGGTGCTTCAACCTGCTGGGCGATGGTCTTAGGGATGCGCTTGATCCGCGTTTGAAGGACTGAGAGGGATAGGAAATGGCTGAAAGATTGCTGACAATAAAGAATCTTGTAGTTCACTATGAACTGGAAACAGAAGTCGTGGAGGCTGTTAATAATGTTTCCCTTACAATGGATAGGGGTGAGACCCTTGGAATTGTAGGAGAAACTGGAGCAGGTAAAACTTCCCTTGCTCTTAGCATCATGCAGCTTATCCCAAATCCGCCAGGACATCTGATCCAAGGGTCTATTGAGCTTGATGGGGAAGAGCTCACAACAATGGGCAAGAGAGAGCTTCATGCTATAAGGGGAAAGAAGATCTCGATGATTTTCCAAGACCCTATGACATCCTTGAATCCTGTTCAGACTGTTGGAAAGCAAATTATGGAAGTTATCAAGTTGCATGAAAACTGTTCGGCAGCTGAAGCTACTATCAGGGCTACGCAAATGCTTGAGATGGTTGGTATCCCTGGTGAAAGATTCAATGAGTATCCGCATCAGTTTTCTGGTGGGATGAGGCAGCGTGTAGTCATCGCTATTGCACTTGCATGCAATCCAGAATTGCTGATAGCTGATGAGCCGACGACAGCTCTTGATGTTACAATCCAAGCGCAGATTCTCAGTATGATGCGTAAACTCAAAGAGGATTTTGGGACTTCAATGATCATGATTACCCATGATCTTGGTGTTGTTGCTGAGACTTGTGACAGGGTCCTTATCATGTATGCTGGTGAGATAGTTGAATCAGGGACCGCTGCGCATATTTTCCGCAATCCACTTCATCCTTACACGATTGGATTGTTTGATTCACTTCCTAGCCTTGATAAAGATGTGGAAAGGCTTAAGCCGATTCCAGGCTTGATGCCGGATCCGAGCCGTCTGCCCAATTATTGCAGTTTTAACGTCAGATGCAACAGATGCATGGAGAAATGCAAGGAAGGGGAACCGCCGTTTGTTGAAGTAGAGCCTGGACATTTCGTCAGATGCTGTCTTTTTGCTTCTAGAGAGAAGGAGAGCGTATGAGTGTTTTGCTGGAAGTGAAGAATCTGAAGAAATACTTTAAAGTTCCTGCGGGGACACTGCATGCAGTGGATGATGTGAGCTTTAAACTTGAGGAGAAAAAGACTCTTGGCGTTGTCGGAGAATCTGGGTGCGGAAAAAGCACGCTTGGACGTACTTTGATTCATCTTATTCCTCCTACTTCTGGGGAAATCTGGTTTGAGGGAGAGAATATAACGACAGTAAAGAAGAAAAAGCTGCATGAATTGAGGCGCAATATGCAGATGATATTCCAAGATCCTTTCTCGTCTCTCAATCCCCGAATGAGCGTGTCTCAGGCCATAGCGGAGCCTTTGAAGATCTATGGAACAGAGAAGTCAAAAGCTGATATAGATCGGAAAGTAAGGGAGACGATGGATACTGTCGGACTTGCTTCCCGTCTTGCTGACAGCTACCCTCATGAATTGGATGGAGGAAGAAGGCAGAGAATAGGAATTGCAAGAGCTCTTGCCCTTAAACCCAAGTTCATTGTTTGCGATGAACCTGTATCAGCTCTTGATGTATCAATCCAGGCGCAGATACTGAATCTCTTGCAGGACCTGCAGGACGAACTTGGTTTCACATATATCTTTATCACGCATGATCTTTCTGTCGTTAGACATATTTCAGATGAAATATGCGTGATGTATCTTGGTAAAGTTGTGGAATATTCTCCTGCAAAAGAGCTTTTTGAAAGGAGATATCACCCTTACACCCAGGCTCTTCTTTCCGCCATTCCGATTCCAAGTATAGATGTGGAGCGGCATCGGATTATTCTGAACGGAGAGATAACTTCTCCGATAAATCCTAAACCAGGATGTAGATTTGCTCCGAGATGCAATGTCGCAAAAGATATCTGTTTCAAGGAGACTCCGGAATTAAAGGAAATTTCCCCGTGCCATTTCTGTGCATGTCATTTCGCTGGAGTGAACTTGGATGACAAGAACAACAATAGAGGAGGTATTTGAATGGAAAAGCCCGCAAAGGAAACTCAGTATGTATGCCCTCGTTGCCAGGTAGCAGCCAACGACGAGCTGAAAGAGAATGACAAGCTTTTCAAAGATAATGTACTGGAACCAGAGAATGCTAAACTTTGGTTCGATCGGGCAACGATTCTTGGCTCGATGGGATATATGCGAGAAGCGATTGAAGCGTTGTCACGTGCTATAGCGCTTGATCCTAAATGCGGTATTTTCTATCGCTGGAGAGGACATAGACATTTGAACTGTGGTGATATCCCTGATGCAGCTGCAGATTTCACGATAGCCTCTCATCTTATTCCTGACAACTGGGATGTCTGGTACCATTTAGGGCTTTGCAATACTGTGCTTGGAAGACGCGAGGCCGCATTATATGCACACAAGAAATGTTTAGAGATGACGAAAGCAGATTCAAAGCTTATCGCTATCACTAACTGGATGTGGATAAATCTTTCACTGATGGGAAGAAGGGCAGAAGCTGATGCTCTTTTGAAGAACATCAAAGGAGATATGGAAGCTGGTCCAGATGGTGCCTATCTGAACATGTGCCTTGTTTATAAAGGTGAGCTTGAGGCAGAAAAGCTTCTTAAAGCTGCGGATGATGACGAAGAACCAGTTCTTACTGTCATGACTCAGGCTTTCGGTCTCGCTAATTACTATCTGGTAAATGGCAATCCGGATAAATACCTCGAGACTATTGATTTCATTGTAGAGAATGGCAAGGAAAAAGCCTGGAATTGCTTTGGATATTCCTCCGCTTGCTATGTGAAGCGTACATATGGTACAGGCACGCCAGAGGAAAAGGTTTGAGACAGAAGGAGGTTACTTATGGTCAGAGCTTCTAGTGAATCGCAAAAGATATCTGAGATCACGAAGAACTTTCCACCTGAAGTGGAGAAAATCGATGAAAAACTGAAGCAGTCTCCACAAGATGCAGAACTATGGTTCAGCAGGGGACTGGCTCTGGGAAACGAAAGGCTGATGAGAGATGCTGTCAAATCGTTCTCGAGAGCGATAGCGCTTGATCCTTCATGTGGTATTTATTATCGCTGGCGCGGACATCGGCATCTGAATCTTGCTGAAATACCTGAAGCTTGTGCGGATCTTGTTGTTGCCTCACGGTTAATCCCTGAGAACTGGGATGTCTGGTACCATCTTGGGCTTACACATGTTCTGCTTGGAAATTATCAGCTGGCTGAACTTGCTTACAAGAAGTGTGCTTTTGTTCCTAGTGAGAGAAGTACTAATATAATTCCATTGACAAACTGGACTTATGTGAATCTCATGCTCCAGGGAAAACGGGAAGAAGCACTTGAAGCACTTAAAGCTGTTCCCGATGACATGATTGCAAATGACTACAATGCAGATTATCTGGAAATGATAAATTTCTATAAGGGAAAAGCCAAAGCAGAAGAGCTTCTTGTAATACCTGATGGCTTATCTCCTGCTGAGCGTGATGAACGTATATTCTCAATCTGCACTCATGGCTTTGGATTGGCAAATCACTTCTATGGGCTTGGTGATAAAGAGGCATATCACAAGATAATTGACTACGTTCTAGATATAGGGAAAGACGTTGCATGGAACAGCTTTGGTTTTGCTGGAGCATATTACACGAAAACTTATAGAGGGATGTAGGAGGTGGAGTCATGCACAATGCAAACAGCGTAAGAAGAGATACACAGGTGATTTTCAAGACTGATATTGAACTTTCGCCTGAAGTGAAAGAGATAGATGCAAAAATCGATGCGCTTTATGGCAAGTGGAATTATTATGACATACTTCCTGACGTTTCAGATCTGCTTCGCCGGCGCTCTGATTTGGTAGCTCCACAGCATCTTGTCAGAGAATCCATATGGTCACTATCCAAAGCTATGATTTTCGATCCGTCAAGCGGGGTGAATTTCAGCATGAGGGGAAGACGCTATATCAATGCAGGTGAGTTTGAGGAGGCGGCTGCAGATTTTGCAGTTGCAGCCAGATTAATACCGGAGAACTGGTATGTTTGGTATCATCTGGGGCTATGCAACCTCATTATCGGTGATTATGACAATTCGGAAAAAGCATATAAAGAATGCGCACGTATCCCGACAACCCAATCACTGTCAGTTGCACTTCTGAATTGGCGCTGGATTTTGCTGATGAGGCAGGGCAGAAAAGAAGAGGCTTCAAGGCTAATCAAAGATGTCGACAAGTCTTGGGATATGGATGGAACAGATAACTATCTGCGTCTTCTGCTTCTTTATAAAGGAGAGCTCACTCCTGAAGAGGCTATGACAATTCCTAATGATCCCGAACCAATATTAAGCGTTACAACCCAGGGCTTTGGCGTTGCCAATTATTATCGCGTGAATGGTGATATGGAAAATTACCGTAGGACGCTTGATAGAACTATTGAAGTCGGTCGTGACGAGGCATGGATGTGCTTTGGCTGGGCGGCTGCGGAGTATGAGAGAAAGCGTCTTTCTGATTGAAAGTACACAAAGAAAAGGAAGGAGGAAAGCGAATGAAAAAGCTTACATCTATTCTTGCTATTGTTCTTATCGCATCAATGTCTGTCTTTGCTGGTGGAAGCAAGGAAAGCAGTGAAGGTGGAGTACCTGCTGGTTTGCCGGTTACAGCTGTTGAAGACACTCTGACTGTGGCTATGGTAAGCGAGGCAGCACAGCTTGATCCTCAGGGCAATGCTGTAACGCAGCCTGATGCTATTATCAATGTGCAGGTCTATGAAGGTCTCATGAGAATGAACAACGAAACAAATGAGATCGAACCATGGCTTGCTGAGAGCTGGGAACAGATTGATGATCAGACCCTTCGTGTGAAGCTTCGCGAAGGTGTTCTCTGGCATGATGGAACAGAACTCACAACAGAAGATGTTCTCTTTACAATCCAGAGAGGTGTGAAGAGTGCTTCCAAGACTTATTGCTGGAGCGCAGTCGATGCTGCCAACTGTGAGATAATCGACAAATATACTATTGATATCCGTACATTCGGGCCATATCCTGCACTCATCCCGATGATGGTCGATAATGGCTGGCTGATTATCAATAAGAACTATTTTGAGTCCCACGATTATAACTATTTCATTCGTCATCCAATGGGAACTGGTCCATATGTGTTTAAGGAGTGGGTTGCTGGCGATAGTGTTTCTTTTGTAAGGAATGAGAATTACTGGGGCGAGAAGCCATACTTCAAGAATCTGGTAATCCGTACAATCGCTGATGACACAACACGTTCTCTTGCTCTTGAAACCGGCGAAGTTGATTATGTGATCGGTATACAGAACAGCCAGATAGAATATCTGCAGAATACAGATATCTGCAATGTATATCTTTTCCCTGGCATGACGCTTGAGTATATCATTTGCAATGGTGCAAAGCATCCGGAGTTGGATGATGTGCGTGTAAGGCAGGCGCTGAGGTATGCTATGGATCTTGAAGGAATGGTCAAGCTTGCTTATGGCGCGACAGCTTCTCCTGCTGATGGTATTGTTACATCTGCGAACCAGTTCTATGTACCATGCCCAGATGATCAGAAATATACATACGATTTGGAAAAAGCAAAGCAGCTGATGGCTGAAGCTGGTTATGCGGACGGATTTGATGCCACAATCATCTGCAAAGATTCCAGCGATCGTGTTGCTATGTGTGAGATGCTCAAGAATGCATGGGCTGAACTGAATGTTAATCTCGAGATTCAGGTAATGGATATCGCATCGTACTATGATAAAGTCCAGACAGGCGATACATGGTTCGCACTTGGTGGATTTGTCTGCTTGGCCAATGATGGCGATATGTACTATGACAATTTCTACTCCACAGCTGGATTCAGCCAGAACTATGGTGGATATAAGAATCCTGAATATGACAAGCTTGCAGATGCAGGACGCTATGAGATGGATTCTGAGAAGCGCAAAGAAATCTATGCGGATATGCAGGTGCTGCTCCGTGATGAGCTTCCTTGGATTCCTGTTGCATTCGTGAACGAGACAGTTGGTGTACGTGCAACACTCACTGGCATGGATCTTGATAAGAACGGACAGCCAAGATTCCAGTTTGTCCGTCCTATTGAGGCTGAATGACTTATTTCATGAGGGTGGTTATACCGCCCTCATGCTTCTTCCTTCCGCTATTTGCAAAAAATGATGAAAGGAAGAAGAAAAGGAGGAAATGATGAAGAAGCTGATGAATCATGCAGAGGACTTCATTCCTGAAATGCTTGAAGGACTTTATGCTGCACATTCCGATCAGATAAAGGCTGCAGAAGATAAGCCCAATTGTCTTGTCAGCTGCCACAAAAAGGAGAATAAGGTAGCCATT
>JADIMT010000063.1 GCA_017694595.1 Candidatus Ornithospirochaeta stercoripullorum
CATGCAAAGTTCCCCATATCTTCCGGAAGGGTTGAAGGCATCAACAACATGATCAAGACCATCAGGAGAAAGGCCTATGGCTTCAGGGATACCGAATACTTCTTCCTCAAGATAAAATTCGCTTCTCTTAGAGGTCCCTATGTTTATAAATCCCACAAAAAATTGTAAAGAGCCTAAATAATAGGGAGCGGCAACTTTCTTCAAAGAATACCGCTCTCTCCACACTTAAAGCAGTGAGAAGCCTGCTTTGATTGCTTCTTCTCTGGCTTCATTCTGCCAGACAGATGCTTGGACTTCTCCGATATGGGCTTTATGAAGGAGGAACATGCAAAGCCTGGACTGACCTATGCCGCCTCCGATAGTCTCTGGGTAATCACCTCTGAGAAGTCTCTGATGCCAATAAAGCTTCTCTCTTTCTTTGCAATTCCTGATCTCAAGCTGTCTCATCAAAGCATCCCTGTCCACTCTGATTCCCATGCTTGAAAGCTCGAGAGAATCATGACGTACAGTATCCCACACGATGATATCACCATTGAGCCCATGATAACCGAACTCTGTCTCAGTCGACCAATCATCATAGTCAGGAGCGCGGCCAGAGTGCGGAGGATTGCCATAACCGATGCCAATCAGGAAGATAGCACCATAGCGTTCCGCCAGCATTCTCTCCCTGGCCTGTGGCGTAAGATCTGGATACTCCTGAGCCGCTTCCTCGCTGTGAACGAATACGATATCATCAGGAAGCGTATCGTGGAGCATCGGATAATCCTCCTCAAGGAGGAATGCAGTACGCTTGATAGCTCCATAGATTGCGCGGACTGTATCTTTAAGATAATCAAGATTCCTATCCTCTTTGGCGATTACCTTCTCCCAGTCCCACTGATCTACATAAATTGAATGGATTGCATCTATATCATCATCTGGGCGCAGCGCGTTCATGTCAGTATAAAGACCCCTACCCGGCTTTACGCCATAATCAGCGAGCGCCATTCTCTTCCATTTAGCAAGGGACTGGACAATCTCCATTCCTTCTCCTGAAAGGTTCTTCACATTGAAGCGAACAGGATTCTCAACACCATTTAAGTCATCGTTGATTCCTGAACCCGACGGGACGAATAAAGGAGATGTGACTCTTGAAAGCCTCAGAGCTCCTGAAAGCGAACGTTCAAATGTATCCTTGGCATCTTTGATTGCCTTCTCTGTTTCATGCTGGCCTAATAGCGGCTTATAACCTTCTGGAAAATACATATTTCTACTCCGATTTAGATTATTGCATTTTGCACTGTGTTTGTTTAGTAGTGGCAAGAAAGAAAAATATCTCTATTTTTATTTCAAACTTTTATTTGTATTAAAAAGAATTAACAAATATTTATTATAAAAATTACACATCGTTGTTGACATTTATCTACCCATCCATGCATTATATGGCCGACAAAAGCGAGGAATCTTAGGAGTTTTATGAAAAACAGCGAAAGAATCCTTATCAACAGCATTGCAGGAAATGACATTGATGGAGAGACAGCAGCTCTCTGCGGCAGCATCCAGAACTACAGAAGGTATCAGAAAAAGCATGGACGTATCCTGACATTCCAGCAAGCTGCAAGAGAATGGAAGCAAGAGCTTTTTCTTCCGATCGTCAGCAAGCTTAAGAATGAAAATGTGGAGAAAAACGAATTCACGAATGCGTTCTTCCACGATTTATATAAAGCCGAAGGCAATGACTTCAAAGTTGAAGAGTCAAGAAACGTAAAGCAGGTAAAAGAGAAAGGCTTGAAAGCGTTGCTGCATCATCTTATTGCATGAAGCCCAGAAGCTATCTCTAGCTTTCCGGGCCCCTATCGATCAGAGCGATTCTTTATAATAAATCGCTGATCTTACTTTCTCTGCTTCATCGCTTCCCTTGAGCATGGAAACAAGCTTAAGGCCAAGATCGAAGGCCCATCCAGCACTCTTAGCTGTCACAATATTACCATCTACAACAATTCCTTCTCCTGAGAAGACCATATCAGGAGCATAGCTCTCACAGCCTGGAAAGCAAGTAGCATTTCTGCCCTTCAGCAATCCCAGTGGAGCGAGCACTACAGCAGGAGCTGCGCAGATTGCTGCGACAATACCTGTCTGAGCTGTTTTAACGATAATCTCATTCACATTCCATGACTGTGAAAGATTGACGCTTCCTGGCATGCCTCCCGGACAGAACGCGACAGCGAAATGCTCGGAGCTGTCAACGCTTTCCACTGTCGTATCTGCTTTGACTGTCACACCATGGGAAGATGTTATCATATCGGATCCGACACCAGCCAAGACAACTTCTATGCCAGCTCTGCGAAGTACGTCGACAGGGCAAAGCGCTTCCGTCTCTTCAAAACCATCTGCAAGAAAAACAATAACTCTGCTCATAATATCTCCACTTTTCCACCCTGTGTCCGGGCATCGCGGACAAGGGAAGCTGCGTTCATGACGATTCTCTCAGTCTCTTCCCAACCTATACAGCCATCAGTGACAGAGACTCCGTATTTCAGTTCTCTGAGATCCTGTGGTATCTTCTGAGACCCCTCATTTATGTTCGATTCCAACATAAAGCCTCTGATCCAGCTATCCCCCCATCTGACTTGGTCGATGACAGCGCGAAGCACTCTCTTCTGCCTTGTCCAGTCCTTTCTGCTGTTCTGATGGGAACAATCAATGATCACAGCTGGTGTCAGTCCAGTCTTCTCCATCATCTTCGCAGCTTCCTCTACATCATCCTCATAGTAATTCGGTCCCTGGTCACCGCCTCGAAGGATCAGATGCGTCACTTCATTGCCAGATGAACGGAAGACAGCAAGGCGTCCATCCCTGCTGACACCGATGAATGATGCAGGTCTGGAAGCGGCTTTTGCTGCATTCACAGCTGCTGTCAAATCACCGGAAGTGCTGTTTTTGAAGCCAACTGCGACAGAAAGGCCGGAAGCAAGCGAACGATGAGTCTGGCTCTCTGTAGTCCGTGCTCCGATTGATGACCAGCTCATCAGCTCATCCGTATACTGTGGGACTATAGGGTCGAGCACTTCGCAACCGACAGGAAGCCCTATATCTGTGATATCTATTAACAGCTTCCTGGCAATTCTAAGGCCTTTTTCGATATCACAGCTCTCATCCATATCGGGATCTGTAATCAGGCCTTTCCAGCCAAGCGCTGTACGTGGCTTCTCAAAATAGGTGCGCATAACGACAAAAAAGACATCGGAGACGGAATCGGCAAGCTTCTTCAACCTTGCAGCATAGTCGAGAGCAGCTTTTGTGTCATGTATGGAGCATGGTCCGATAATAGCAAGAAGTCTGCTATCCTCCCCTTTTATGATTGCATTCACCTGAGCACGAAACGAGGAGATCTTCTCACTCTCCTCTTCTGAGACCGGGGAGACATCCTCCATTGCTTTTGGTGTTGTCAGGGGCTCTATCTCCCTGATTCTTATATCCTGTATTTTCTTCATAGCGTGATTCTACAATTTTTCGAAGAGATTGTCCCCATCCAAGAAGCCTTCGAATAGCTCTCCGCGTTCACATACCTTGCAGAAGATGCCCGAAGGTATCTCTTTGCGAACAAGATCCCTGACGATGGATGGCGCATTGTTGTTTGCGCTTAGATGTACGAAATAGATGCTATCTCCATGTCTTGCCGTCCGTTTAGCGAAATCTATCGCGGCGTTATTCGAGAGATGTCCAAATCTGCCACGAATCCTATCTTTGAGGAAGACAGGATAATTGCCATTCTCAAGCATCTCGCTGTCGTAATTCGACTCGATGAACTCCACATCAGCCTCTTCTGCATGCTTCCATGCCTCATCAGGAATAAGGCCGGTGTCAGTCATCAGAAAGTATTTGTGTCCTTCTGCCGTGAATGCATAGCCAGAAGATCCATCTGAATCATGGGAAGTGGGAAACGGAGTAACGCAAAAACCAGGTATGCTGATTTCCTCTCCATACTCATACGTTCTCAATCCATCCATCTCAATCTTCTGCTTGATCAAGATGCTTTCATTCTTCATTTTCGATAACGCAGAGATATAAACAGGGATGAAAAGCTTTCGCTGAAGCACTCCGACACCTTTGGAATGATCTGGATGCAGATGAGTAAGGAATAAAGCCCTTACAGTTGAGATATCAATCTCATGGGCTTCCATCTGCGTCCTGATCTTCGTGTATGTCACTCCATCATCGATTATGATCGTGTCACGGCCTGTCGAGAATATATAGCAATTGCCGCAGCTTCCTGTCATCAATACAAGATAATGCATTCAATCTCCTCTGAAAAACAGAAAAACTATACACTTCCCTCTATTCCATTGCAATTAATCGCTGTAGTGAGCATAATCGCTGTATCCACAGGAGATGAGAATGCAGGATAGAATCAAAGGTATTCTCCAGCTGAAGCCATCTGATGAGATTGTGAAGGCAGAAGGCTGGGTCAGAACAAAGAGAGACAGCAAGAATGTCTGCTTCATTGAGATAAACGATGGCTCATGCCTGAAAGGACTTCAGGGAGTTCTAGACAAAGAGAAGTTCGATGCGGCTTTGATTGACAGCATCAGCACTGGATGCAGCGTCATTGCAGAAGGCAGAATCGTAGCTTCCCAGGGCGGCAACCAGACAACAGAAATGGCTGTTGAGAGCCTAACAGTAGTAGGCACATGCCCTGCTGATTACCCGTTGCAGAAGAAGAGGCACACAGTCGAGTTCCTCAGAGAGAAAGCTTATCTGAGGCCACGCACTAACCTCTTCGGGGCTATCATGAGAGTGAGAAGCACGATGGCTTACGCTGTGCACTCGTTCTTTCAGGAGAATGGGTTTGTCTATGTGAATACCCCGCTCATCTCAGCTTCCGACTGCGAAGGTGCAGGTGCGCAGTTCCAGGTAACAACACTGAATCTCGAGAACGTGCCTAAGACAGAGGATGGCAAGGTCGATTACTCAAAGGACTTCTTCGGAAAGATGGCAAACCTCACTGTCTCTGGACAGCTTGAAGGCGAGACATACGCGACAGCGCTGAAGAACATCTATACATTCGGACCTACATTCCGCGCAGAGAATTCCAACACAGCTCGCCACTTGGCTGAGTTCTGGATGATTGAGCCAGAAATGGCTTTCTGCACACTCGAAGGTGATATGGAATGGGCCGAGAAGTTCCTCAAATACATCTTCTCAGCAGTACTTGAGAAGAATGCAGAGGATATGGCTTTCTTCTCTTCATTCGTGCTTCCCGGCGTTGAAGATACACTGCACCATGTCATCGACAGCCCATTTGAGCATATGACATACACGGAAGCTATCAAAGTGCTTGAACCAGAGAACTCCAGATTTGAATTCCCAGTGAAATGGGGAGTGGAAATCCAAAGCGAACATGAGAGATTCCTCACAGAGCAGGTTGCAAAACGCCCTGTCATTGTCACCGATTATCCAAAGGATATCAAAGCGTTCTATATGAAGATGAACGATGACGGAAAGACAGTAAGAGCAATGGATGTGCTTGCGCCTAGACTTGGTGAGATCATAGGTGGCTCCGAAAGGGAGTATAGACATGATGTGCTCCTTGCCCGCATGGCTGAACTTGGACTGAAACCTGAAGATTACTGGTGGTATCTTGATCTTCGCAAGTATGGCACAGTACCACACTCCGGCTTCGGACTGGGCTTCGAGCGTGCAATACAGTACGTCACAGGAGTGCAGAACATCAGGGATGTCATCCCTTATCCACGTTACGTGAAGAGCTGCGACTATTAATCTCTTCGGAGACTAATGCATAGATCATCAGCTGACCCGTCGTAAGCAGGCCTGTCTTGCGGAGCAGTTTCTCCTTCATCCTCCGCACAGTGCGCTCAGAGACGCCAAGGCGCAGCGCAAGTTCTTTGCAACATAAGCCATAAGGCAGTTCCATCAGAGTCCGCTTCTCCTTATCGGTGAGGCGGATTTGCTTTTCCCTGTTTTTCCTAGAGAGCATAACAGGATTCAGCTTATCGCCTTCATCAATGATGCATGCATAAGGAAAAGCTGCCTCGAACAGCAACCTCCTGAATGGTTCAACGATAGCGACAGTAAGAGGATCTATCCCCTTTTCCTGGCATGCCTTCCTCTCCTCTATCATATCAACAAGGGTAGGATGGAAAAGAATAAGCGCGAATGGCGATCCTACAAGACTGCGTCCAGGGAGTACTCTCACGTTGTACTCTGGGCATAATTCACCAAGCGACGGGAAATCTTCCCTGACAATTATTTCCTTCATACCCAGATATACGCAAAAACCAAGCTAGATTGTCAGAAATCCAGCTTCTCAAGAATGCTCAGTGCTCTATCGAAAGCGGCAGAGAATGCCCTGATTGTCTTCTCGTCGAAATGCTTCGACTTGTTATCAAAAAGCCCCATCTCACGGAAAAGCGCATTGTTCTCACGTTCAGAAAGTCTCTCTCTGATACGCTCCTTCGTCAGTGTGTTGCCCCTGTCATCTATGACTATCAGATCTTTTTCCAGCAAGCGTGCAGCGAGAGGAATATCATGTGTGATAGCCAGCGCAGGAGACTCGGCAAGCTCTACAAGCGCATCATCAGCGGCATTGCTGCCACTCTCAACAACTACCATATGTATGCCGGATCCAATCTTCCTGGCCTCCTCGCGTGTCAGGGTATCGCGGAAAGCACTGCGGCGGATTCTCTTATCCTCCTCTATAGCTTTCTCGACATCGGAAAGCTTCCGATCTGCCGCGAACCATGCATGGTAACCATTCTTTATGATTCTTCTCAGCACTATCGCCCTATGCTGTTGAGGCAGTGAATCCGAATCGATGTAGATTCTAATCATACACTTATCATAGCAGATAGCTCTTTTGTATGGAATTTGCAGCGTTAATTAACTAAAATAAGCAAAGAGAAGGAGGTTCTCATGGATATTTCATTGCTTCAGAAAGCACGCTATGAATACAAACCAAAGGTACCTAAGATGCTCAGACCAGGTGTCAAGGGCATAATCGCAGAGGAAGGCGACAAAACAGAAGCTGCATCAGACAAAGAGAAGATTGCTGCGCTGTTCCCGAATACTTATGGAATGAAGGAAGTCTACTTCAAAGATGGAGAGAGTACAGCTGAGAAGAAAAAGCATATAGTCGGTGTCATCCTCTCCGGCGGTCAGGCACCTGGCGGACATAATGTCATTGCAGGACTTTTCGATGCATTGAAAGAGGACAATCCCGAAAGCGTCATCTTGGGCTTCAAAGGCGGTCCATCTGGCTTGGTCGATGATAATTACATCACCCTTACAGCAGACACAATAGATAAATACCGCAACACAGGCGGCTTCGATATGATTGGTTCCGGAAGAACGAAGCTTGAAAAAGAAGAACAGTTCAAAATCGTTGCGGAAGTTGCTAAAAAGCACGATATGGATGCTATCGTAATCATCGGAGGGGATGATTCGAACACAAACGCAGCAGTGCTCGCTGAGTACTTCAAGGCAAACAATGTCCCAGTGCAAGTGATTGGATGTCCAAAGACCATCGACGGAGATCTGAAGAATGAGGATATCGAGATCTCATTCGGTTTCGATACAGCTACAAAGACATACTCAGAGCTTATCGGAAACGTTGCTCGCGATGCGAATAGTGCGAAAAAGTACTGGCACTTCATAAAGCTGATGGGGCGATCTGCTTCCCATATCGCACTGGAATGTGCGCTTGAGACACATCCGAACGTCTGTCTCATCTCTGAAGAAATTGAGAGCAAGAACATGGGACTGAACGCCATTGCCGATTATATCGCTGACAGCGTTGCAGCACGTGCGGCCCTGGGTTTCAACTTCGGCATCGTAATCGTTCCAGAAGGTCTGATTGAATTCGTGCCAGAGGTGAAGAAGCTTATTGAGGAAATCAACGAGACACTGGCAAAACATGGCGACAGATTCACGAAACTCCCTACATGGGACGAGAAGCTGGGCTTCCTTACAGCGGCCCTCTCAGTCGAGTCGATGAAAGTCTTCAACCTGCTTCCGCTCGACATACAGGAACAGCTCTTGATGGACAGGGATCCACATGGCAATGTACAGGTTTCAAGAATAGAGACGGAAAAACTCCTATCCAACATAGTACGCAACAGGCTCAACAAACGAAGGCAGGAAGGAAAGTACAATGGCAAGTTCAGCCCACTGCACCACTTCTTCGGCTATGAAGGCAGAGCAGCTTTCCCATCCAATTTTGATGCTGACTACTGCTACTCGCTCGGTTACACAGCTTTCCTTCTGATCAGCTATGGATACACAGGCTATCTCTCAACAGTAAGAGGGCTTTCAAAAGGCATCGATGAGTGGAAAGCGGGAGGAATGCCGATTACGAAGATGATGGATATAGAGAGACGCGGCGGCGAAGACAAGCCTGTTATCAAAAAGGCTCTTGTCGACCTCAACGGCAAGCCTTTCAAGTATTTCGAGAAGCACAGAGAGCACTGGGCAAGAGAGACTTGCTACACATATCCAGGCGCTATCCAGTACTTCGGACCTGAAGAGATTGCTGATAGAACAACATATACTCTGAGTTTAGAAAACGAAGAATGATTGGAGAGGGAGCCAAGCGCTCCCTCTTCTTTCCTATACATGTTATAGTAATTATATGAATGGAGATATCAATGACTTCCAGAAAATGGTTGTCTTAATAGATGCTGATAACACACAGCTATCAAAGCTCGAGAGCGTGCTGCACGAAGTATCTACATATGGCCGTATAGTCGTCAAGAAGGCCTATGGAAACTGGAAGAAACGCGCTTTAGCTCAATGGGAAGACAAGATAAAGAGGCTGGCTATCAAGGCTGAACAGCAGTTTGACTATGTTGCAGGCAAGAATACTACAGATATTGCTATCGTCATCGATGCGATGGATCTGCTAAATACAGAAATGTATGATGCATTCGTCATCGTCTCATCAGACAGCGATTTCACACCGCTTGCTGTAAGGCTCAAGGAATCCGGGATTTATGTTATCGGAGTCGGAGAGAAAAAGACACCAGAAGCTTTCTGCTCCGCCTGCGACAACTTCATCTATCTGGAATACCTCGATCAGGCTGTTACAGAGAAGAAAGAAGAAAGCTCAAAAAACAAGAAGAACGCTGGAAAGAATAGCAAGAAGGCAAGCGATAGCGACCAGCTCACGCTTAAAATCGGGTATGCAGACCCAGACATCTCAGAAATCCACACGCTTCTGCATATCGCATGTGATAAATTCCAGGATGATGATGACTTCACGCCGCTTACTGCCGCAGGCAACTACATCAAACGCGTCAAGCCGGAGTTCAACACGAAGACATATGGCTTTTCAAAACTATCAGATCTAATCAAAGCTTTTCCAGAGCTGTATGAGATGAAACGCTACAGCGCTGGAAACACTTCAACGATAGTCTATCGCTGCAGATAAGCAAGTACTTCAGGGAAAAGGGATACTGAACGCTCCAGAATGCCATGCATGTAAGCGATAAGTATCCCATAGTTAGTAATCGCTCTGTTCTCGCTTTCAGCTTCTCTATAACGCCTTATCATCTCGCGTTCTGTAAGCATACAGCCTCCGCAATGGATGATGAGCCCATACTCGCTCAGATCCTCAGGGAATGATGAGCCTGACGAGAATTGAAAGACAAAATCCTTTCCTGTTGTTTTCTTTATCCATGCAGGTATCTTCACGCTCCCTATATCACCGCACTGCCGATGATGCGTACAGCCTTCAGAGATGAGTATCTTCTCACCGCCATTTAGACGTCTTAATACGCTTACCCCTTTCACAGCCCATTCAAGATTGCCTTTATAGCGGGCAAAGAGGATTGAGAAAGATGTCATAGGAATCGATTCAGGCACATTCTCTGAGACAATAGCGAACGCCTGGCTGTCGGTAATTACCAGCGCAGGCTTCACTTTCATCTCATCAATCACACTTCCCACTTCCTTTTCATTGCAAATCACTACCCTGCCACCACCATCAAGCACATCGCGTATAGTCTGCTGCTGTGGCAGTATAAGACGGCCTTTAGGAGCGGCTTTATCGATGGGAATCACTAAAAGCACATAGTCACCAGGATAGAAGAGATCACGGACAATCGGTTTTTCCTCCGTCGTCCCGATTACTTCAGCAATCTTCCTCTTCAGCTCATCAATTCCATCTCCCGTCACTGCGCTGCAAGAAACAATTGTCGCCCTTTTGAATGCTTTAAGCTGTCTATCCAGCTTGGAGTGACGAGGTAAATCTGACTTGTTGATACAAAGCACAAACGGAAGATTCATCCCTTCTATCTTACTGATGAAGTCGATGCTATCGCCGGAAAGAGCTTCCGTACCATCGAGAACGACGACGGCGGCATCCGCTTTCACAAGCTCTTTCATCGCTTTACCGACACGAAGAGAGCCTAGATCGCCTTCATCGTCGAAGCCTGGAGTATCAATCATGACAACAGGCCCTAGCGGAAGCAACTCCATCGATTTCCTTACAGGATCGGTTGTCGTACCTTTCTGAGAAGACACGATGGAGAGATCCTGAGCAATCACACGATTCATCACGCTGGACTTTCCTGCATTTCTCCTTCCGAAGAATGCTATATGGATCCTTTCAGATGAGGGAGTTGAGTTCAGAGACATGATACCTCCTAGAATCTGAAGTCCCTCTCGCCCTTGATGATATCCTCAATATGGCGTGTAGCGACTTCTCTTGTACGTGGATTTGGAATGAGTTCAAGCTGTTCTCTGATGACCTTATCCCCGATTTTCTTCGTCTCGTCTTTCGCATAATCAATCAGATACTCCTCAAGTGTCATCAAAGCATTTGGAAGACAGCAGTTCTGGATCTGTCCAGACTTGCATAGCGACATGAAGCGGTCTCCTGTCCTTCCCTCCCTATAGCAAGCTGTGCAGAATGATGGCACATACCCTAGTTCCATAAGCCATCTCACAACTTCATCGAGCGTCCTGTTGTCGCTTACATCGAACTGAGCAGAATTCTCTTCCTCGCATTCTGGCTCGACATAGCCACCAACACTGGTTTTTGAACCACCTGAAATCTGGGAAATACCATACTTCAACGCTTTTTCCCTTACGCTCTTGCTCTCACGAGTTGAGATAATCATGCCTGTATAAGGAACTGAGATGCGTATACATGCGATAATCTTCAGGAATGTATCATCATCAATACCATTGTCAAAGGCATCTGGATCGATATCATCAGCATGCTTGATCCTTGGCACAGATATCGTATGCGGACCGACACCATGGACAGCTTCCAGATGCTCGGCATGCATCAGGAGTCCGGCAAACTCATAGCGATAACGCTCAAGGCCAAATAACACACCACAGCCTACATCATCAATTCCACCTTCCATAGCTCTGTCCATAGCTTCTGTATGGTAGTTGTAATCATGTTTCGGACCTGTCGGGTGAAGTTCCAGATAGCTTTTCTTATGGTACGTCTCCTGGAAAAGGATGTATGTACCGATTCCAGCTTCCTTGAGCTTCCTGTAGTTCTCAACAGTCGTCGCTGCAATATTCACATTGACACGCCGTATCGCTCCATTCTTATGCTTGATGGAATAGATTGTCTTAATCGACTCAAGCACATACTCAATCGGACAGTTGACTGGATCTTCCCCTGTTTCCAACGCAAGCCTCTTGTGTCCCATATCCTGCAAAGCTGTGACTTCATTTATAATCTCATCCTGAGTGAGCTTCTTTCTCGCAATATGCTTATTCTTCGCGTGATATGGACAATAGACACAGCCATTGACACAGTAGTTTGAGAGGTAGAGAGGAGCGAACATGACAATCCTATCGCCATAGAAGTCCCTCTTAATCTCTCCTGCAAGATTGAAAATCTCTTCATTGAGTTCTGGGATATCACAGCTGAGAAGCACAGATGCCTCGCGATGATCAAGTCCTTTCCTTTCTTTTGCTTTCTCGATGATAGCTTTAATCAGCGCAGCATTGTCTTTGTTCTCATCAGCATATGAGAGCGTTGCGTTGATCTCATCATCGCTGATGAATTCATCAGCGACCATTGAATATTTGTCGTACATGGTTCTCCTTCGGGTCAGAACGACTTCCCCTTCAGTTGGTTATCTGAATTCTAACAGATTCACTATACAGAAACAAGTTTAAGGAATTATGATATAATTCAAATTTCAAATATTATATTTTTAATACTATTTTACTATTATTATTTATAATCACCGCGTGTAAGGGAAACTTCATAGCCATGCATCTCCAGTTCAGAGGAAAGCTGTGATATGTTCTCCCCAGCTTCAAGCCCCGTGATCTTCTTGTTGTCATAGAGAAGGTACTTATCTCTCAAGCCAGAAGGCGTAATATTAGGCATAATGACATTAGCACCTGCTTCAAGGCCTTTGAACGTACCATCTTCATCTGCTGTGCCAAGCGCTGTCGTCGATGGCAGCATGATATGTGGGTTCAAGAGACGCACTAGCGCAATCATGCGGAGCGTAAGAGCGATACTGCCCGCTCTGCAATCAGCAAAAGGTGTATCATGATGAGGAAGGAATGGCCCGATCCCCACCATCTCAGGCTTAAGTGATGAGATGAAGAGCATATCTTCAGCAAGCGTGGCACTTGTGGAACCAGGACTTCCAACCATCATGCCAGCTCCCGTCTGATAACCAATCTTCTTCAGCGTTCTCAGGCATTCCATCCTATTAGATAAAGAAAGAGATTCAGGATGTAATACATGATAATGCACCTCATCAGCAGTCTCATGGCGAAGAAGATAACGGTCAGCACCAGCCCGCCGCATCTTGAGATAGCTTTCTTCAGGCCGCTCACCTATGCTGAG
>JADIMT010000064.1 GCA_017694595.1 Candidatus Ornithospirochaeta stercoripullorum
GATTTTGGAATTTGCATTTGCTAAAATCCAGCTATGTTTTCGCTGTTTCTGCTTATAGTTATTTATCTTGCATTTATTTCGCTTGGACTACCTGACTCAATGCTAGGAGCAGCCTGGCCTGTAATGTACCAGGATCTCGGAGTACCTGTTTCATGGGCTGGCTATATTTCAGTTACAATCTGCTTAGGCACAACAGTCTCCAGCCTCATCTATGCAAAACTGACAGATAAGTTCTCCACCTGGTGTGTGACTACTGTCTCGATAGCGTTGACAGCACTTGCGCTCTTTGGATTCTCGATAGCTCCATCCTTCCCTCTCCTGATCCTTGCCGCTATTGTGCTTGGTATCGGAGCGGGAGCGGTTGATGCAGGGCTTAATAATTTCGTCGCCCTGCACTATAAAGCAAGAGCCATGAACTTCCTACATGCATTCTGGGGCGTCGGAACACTTGTAGGGCCTTTCCTGCTCTCATTTCTCTTCGCCAAAGGCCTTTCCTGGAGAAATGGATATACTACAATCTCAACTGCGCAGGCAGCCATCTGCATCATCGTCCTTCTCTCCAGAGCACTTTGGAAGAAAGCTGGTGATTCCTCAATCACGCAAGACAGGAAGAAGCCAGAGATCAAGAGCGGCGAGAATGCATCATTACGTTCTGCTATCAGCAAACCAGGCGCGAAAGCCGCTATGCTGGGCTTCTTTTCCTACTGCTCTGTTGAGCAGACATCAATGCTCTGGGCTTCCACTTACATGGTCAGCGTCAAAGGCGCATCCGAAAGCTATGGCGCTCTCTATGCCGGCATCCTCTTCTGGGGTATCACGGCAGGAAGGATCGTCTCTGGCCTTATAGCCAACAAGATAAATGGAAGGCTGCTTATACGCATCGCGCAGTCCTTGATTCTCATAGGCCTTTTGTCAGTGCTCTTGGCTCCCACTGCAGCTGCACCAATCGCGCTTTTCTTCTTAGGCTTTGGATTTGGACCCATTTACCCGACGATGCTGCATCAGACACCCGAGTTTTTCGGCTCCGAGCTTTCCGCGAGAATCATGGGACTGGAGATGAGTTCTGCGTATATCGGATCGGCATTTATGCCTGCGCTATTCGGCATCATCGGCAGGAATATAACAATGGCGCTTTTTCCATTCTATGCATTGATGCTGCTTCTTCTCAATGCGGGGGCGACGGAATACAAAATCGCCATAGCCAAGAGAACAGGAAGATAGTTACAGGCACGACAAAGTGTTTGCAGCAAAATAATAACACATGGACCAATTTATCCGAATGTCGAGTGATCATCCACCTTGGGTATCTCTGAAGGCATATACGATTGCAAACTCATTTATCCAGCAGGAACCGATCCAATGGGATAATCCTTATTCCATCCACATTATCGATTCCGTATTTATCCAGTGTTACTACCACCTTCTGATAATCATCTCTTATTGCCTTGAGATTTGCTATCTCCCTGTCAGAGGCAGAAGGCATGCTCCGGCATACCTGAACATACAACTTTTCCAGCCCCTTCCCCTTCTCTGCAACAAAATCTATCTCCTTGTCATACAACTTTCCGACATACACATTGTAGCCTCGTCTCCGGAGCTCAAGATAAACGATATTCTCCATGACGGATGCTGTATCTGTTCCGCGGAACCCTTTGAGGCAATACAGAAGGGAATGATCTGAAAGATAATACTTCTCCTGTGTCACAAGTATTTCCTTGCCACGAAGGTCATACCGCTGACAGCGGAATACCACGAATGCTTCTTCAAGCCATCTTATATAATCATACACCTGCTCAATGTTCTGAGTACGGCCTTGTCCCTTGAGAAATCTCACGACTGAAGCCCCGGAGAAAGTCTTTCCCATATTGTCAAGCATGAAATCAATGACCCTGCTGAAAAGATCCAGATTCGTCACCTTATGTCTTCTCTGAATGTCTCTTAGGATGATGGATGAATATATCCCGTATATTATCTGATATGCTGTTTCGCTATCGAAGTTCCCAGTAGAGATAACAGGAAAGCCTCCGTATTCTATATAGCTGCTGATCTCACGTTCCTCGACCGGACTTATACTAATAAAGTAGACAAATAAACGAAAAGGAATTAAAAAAAAGAATAGACAAGGAAATGGAGGGAGAAGACAAATGGCATATGTGCCGAAATACGAAGAGGAATTCAAGAAGAATCTGGTGGCGCTGCATAGCAACGGCAAAAGCCAGGCAGAGCTGTGCCGTGAATACGGCGTGTCAGAATCAGCACTGGCAAAATGGATCAAGAACTACTCATCTGTTCATAATAGTCTAATAGTGTCCTTCGAGGGATGAGGACTATTTCTTCTCCTTGATTCAGTTCATTTCTATCCCTTCAGTCAGACCTCAATCCCACAGAAAAACGTGAAGAGCCTTTTTATTTTATCGAAGTCGATTTCTCATAAAGATGTTCAGGTGATATATCACTATCATCAGGCCAGACGACTGTCCCATAAAGAGCTTTTGCCTGCATGAAGAAATCAACGTCCTGCTGCTTTCTGAATATTGGACGCAACAGATTAGGTCTGAAATCATAAACACCATTCTTCCCATCTTCAAAAGTAAGAAGAAGGGTATAGTCTCTTCGTGGAACGACTTTTGTAACAACCCAGGCGGGATTTCCCATACAAACATCCTCCTTCTTATCTAAGGGGATCAATTCTGAATAATGATTGATCTTCTCTAGCAAGCTCCCAGTTTGCTAATAATTCATCCTTATGCAGCACAGCCCATGCAGAAACCAGTTTCTTCTGCCTATCAGGGAAATCTCCCTCTAGGATATTACCATCCATATCAAAAGTTGCTTGAATCCCCTGATAGAAAGCATGAAAATGTGGAGGATTATGTTCGTCATAATACATCCTTATCAATATTCAAAAAAACATAGATATGGTTGGAATCGTATCTCCTCCTGATTCAATTATAGCATAAACACAGTCCCGGATTTATCAAACACTCTGCCCCTGTCAGTTAATGCAACAGTAATCAAAAGGTCTTTTTACCATTATAGAGAAAGAGTATTCCAATACTCGCACTTATAAGTGATCTACAAAAAGTTCGGCCCTCGCATGGCAAGCTTCCATAGAAGAGGCGTACGAGGGTCTTTATCATTAATAATATTTATTATAATTACTTATAATACAAATAATTACTACTCCCACTCTATTGTGGCATAAGGTTTAGGTGACATATCGTAGCATACTCTGTTAACGCCCTTTACTTCATCGAGTATTCTTTCTGTAATATGGGAAAGAAGCTCGAATGGAACATTCTCAACAGTAGCGGTCATGGCATCTTTGGTGTTAACGGCTCTGATGATTACTGGATATTCGAAAGTACGCTTACCACCACGAATA
>JADIMT010000065.1 GCA_017694595.1 Candidatus Ornithospirochaeta stercoripullorum
GGACAGGGAAATCAGCAGCGTTGAAGAGATAAGAAAGACACAGCGAAAAGAGAGAAGCAAGAGCGGAATCTTCTCTTTTGCGCTCACAGGTTATACGAATGCCGGAAAGTCAACGATACTCAATGCTCTGACGGATGCGAGAGTCCTAGCTGAAGACAAGCTTTTTGCGACTCTCGATACAACCACACGCTCTCTATCGCTTCCAAATGGCCAGAAAGTCCTGCTGTCAGATACTGTTGGATTCATTGCTGACTTACCTGAAGTATTGATCAAAGCATTCTCATCGACACTTGAAGAAGCCCTGAGCGCAAACGCGATCATCATTGTCGCCGATGCCTCCCACCCGGATGCTTATGGCTGTCTGAGAAAGACGAAAGAGACACTTGCTGAACTGGGCGCTATAGACAAAGTGAAGATACTTGTAATCAACAAAACTGATGATATCTATGACGAAATCGCATACGCATCGCTTCTGAGAGAACCTTATAAAATAGTAGAGACAAGCATGAAAGAAGGTAAAGGCATAGAAAAACTTCTGTCTGCTATGGCTGATGTAACTGATGAAGAGTACACAACGCTTACTGTGTCGGCTCCCAGCTCTTCCGATATCATCAGCAGTCTCTCAAAAGATGGAACTATCAGGAATATCGTCTATTCAGAAGAAAGCGTAAGAGTCACGGTCCGGATCCGGAAAGAACTTGCAAGGAAATACAAGGAATTAAAATAGCCTTCATGACAAGATCAATGTGCATTGACACGAAACATCATCAACACCTCGCTTTCACCAAATGCGAAAGCTGAAAAAAAGAGCTGGTTCATCGCCAGCCCTTTGTCTCTATCAAAGTGTTTATTACTCGAATACCCAGAGTGCACCAATATATGCAGCAAAACCGAAGTTGATATTGAAATTAGAGTTTTCAAACAATCTAATACCAGGTGCAAGGCGCAGATAGAACGAAAGAGGTAGGTCAGGAATCTGATACTCAAGACCAACTGGAACAACAATTGAAAGGTCAAAGCCGAACTGATCAGCGAATCTGAAGCCCATAGTTGCACCAAGGCCAACTGTCACAGGCATGTGATGAGGTCCTTTGATCTGTATATCATAGACTTCATATGATACAGCGACATCGCCAGCCATATTGAAACCGTTAGCGCCAATATTGAAATTCGCAAGACCAACATTTGCCAGAATATCGAACTTGCCCATACCGAACTTCATGCCAATACCAGTATTGGTACCAAGGTTAAGACCAATTCCGAAAGAACCATCGGATGATGAGCCTCTTGTGCTTGCAGCCATTGCAGGAGCAACAGCAAGGATAGCAACAACAAGAAGAACAAGAACTTTCTTCTTCATGAAATGCACCTCCAAAATAATGCTTCTTATACAATCGTAGGCCAAGTTGCTTAAAAAGTATAGCCACTATCTGCAAATCCCACATGGTGTGGATGCTGAGAACAGATTAATATAGAATCTCCCTTGATGGAAAAAAGAAGATCACCTCTTACAGTAAGAGGCCTTACTATTGGAATTGTTGGGCTTATCGTTATTACTGCCTCCAGTATGTATGTTGCACTCCGGATGGGAGCGCTGCCATGGCCAACTGTTTTTGTCACAGTAATATCTATGGCGATATTAGCAAAAGCTAAAGACTCAACACTTGAAGAAATCAACTGTACACATACGCTGATGAGTGCAGGAGCGATGGTTGCGGGGGGCTTGGCATTCACGCTTCCGGGTCTCTGGATGACAGACCCTGAGGCCTCGCTGCCGCTTGTCACGATAATTGCCATCTCTGTAACTGGCGCAATCCTTGGAACACTGTTCACAATAATCTTCAGGAAAAGCTTCATTGAAAGGGAAAAACTGCCTTACCCAATGGGAGAAGCTGCCTATAACACTCTCATAGCAGGAAAGGAAGGGAAAGGCGCACCTGTACTCTTCACATCTCTTGGACTTTCTGCAATCTTCACATTCATACGCGACGGACTGGGGAAGATTCCTGCAGTCCTGGGACTCTTCCCGGGCTCAACGCTCGTTCCATCGCTGTCAATCTGGGTCTCACCGATGGCTCTTGGTATTGGAGCTATCATAGGACCAGTGCTCGCGCTGATGTGGTTTGGCGGTGCAATCCTTGGTTATTTCATCATCACACCGATTGGCATTGGTTCAGGTCTTTTCAGCTCAATGGCGGATGCAGATGCGTTCCGCAGCAACCTTGGACTGGGACTCATGATTGGAACGGGTGTTGGCGTTGCTATAAAAGCTGTCATTTCGCTCTTCAAGAGAAAAAAGGAAGGAAACAGCTCAGCACTTGGAAAGAATACCATCATTTCCATCATCATTGTCTGCATTCTCGCTGTGATAATCCTCTCAATCACGACAGAGATAACACTGTTTGAAGGCGTTCTTCTTATTATCGGGACTTACCTGACAGCCTATCTTTCAGGCATGCTTACCGGCCAGACAGGCGTGAATCCGATGGAGATCTTCGCGATTCTCGTTCTTCTTGGCATCTCAGTTGTAATGAGTCCGACACTAGCTGCAGCGTTCTCAATCGCTGGCGTAGTGGCTGTCGCATGCGGCCTGACAGGCGATGTGATGAATGACCTTAAGAGTGGTTCACTTGTCGGAACCAGACCCCGTTATCAGATAATAGCGGAAGGCATCGGCGGAGTAATCGGTGCTGTAGTAGCTGCATTCGCGCTTATCGTCCTGAAGAACGCAATGGGAGGCTTTGGCTCTCCAGAACTTCCAGCGCCACAGGCAGCGCTTGTCGCGACTATGGCTACGGGACTCACGAATGCACCGGCATTCTTCACAGGAGCTGCTATCGGCCTGATCCTCTATCTTCTGAAAGTACCATCGGCAACGCTGGGTCTTGGTGTATATCTTCCTACGCACATCTCTTCAGCAATGGCGCTAGGTGCTGTCATAATGGCTATCAGCAAGAAAATAGCGAAGAACAAGGCTGCGGCAGATGAGAAAGCTGCGCTCATTTCCTCCGGTCTTCTTGGAGGCGAAGGTATCACTGGCGTGATTATCGCTATCGTCTCAATGTTCTAAGAGAGAGTAAACATGGAAAGTCTGTTTTGCAAAAGCAATGATGAAATCGTATCAATTCTTGGCCTTGAAAAGCCTTTTCAGGCAAAGATTATCTATCAGAACCTTATAAAAGGCATCTACGACTTCAACGCTATGACATCACTGCCAAAAGCGCTGAGAGAAAGGCTGGAGAGCGAGAGAAAACATGTCCTGACAGGAGAGATCATAAGGAAGGAGGAAGCTGATTCGACGATAAAGCTCGCTGTACGCTTCCCCGATGAAGCCATCATTGAATGTGTCAGGCTTTCCGATGGAAATGACAGATATACAGCCTGCCTATCGAGTCAGGTAGGTTGTGCTATGGGCTGTGCATTCTGCAAAACAGGAACGATGGGACTTGTCAGGAATCTGACAGCTGGAGAGATTGTCGAGCAGTTTGCCTTGCTGGAATCATTGGGAGAGAAGATTTCCCACATTGTCTTCATGGGCATGGGCGAAGCACTAGCTAATTTCACAGCTGCCATGGATGCCATACACGAGCTTCACAGGGAAGATGGATTTGGAATCTCGTACAGGAGAATGACAATCTCTACATGTGGTCTTGTTCCTGGCATCAAGAAGCTCACAGAGCTCGATATCCCTGTACGCCTTGCAATATCGCTTGTAGCAGCTGATGACAAGACACGTTCATCCATCATGAAGATAAACAGGTCATATCCGCTATCGGAGCTGAAATCAGCACTCATCTCTTTCCAGAGACATCAGGACAGGCGTCTCACGCTTGAGTATTGCATGTTACACGATGTGAACACATCGGCTGAGAGCGCTAATGAACTCGCTTCGTTCTGCAGAGGCTTAGATGCGCTTGTCAATCTCATTCCATGGAATACGATTCCAGAGCTTGGATTCGAGACCCCAAGCGATGCTGAGATAAAAGCATTCGAGAACAACCTGAAGAAACTGAGAGTCAACTATACAATAAGACGATCAAAGGGACGTAGCATCGGCGGTGCATGCGGTCAGCTAGCGACAGAAACAGCCAAGAAACAATAAGAATCCCACAGCCAGAAAACCTTGACTGTGGGTTAGGAAAAAAAGGGGGATGTTTCCCCGATAAAACTTTATCATCAGTTTTGATATGAGTACAACATTAAAGTTCGTCTTTCGCGCAAATTTGCTGACAAATTATAACCTTATGGTTAATTGTTAATACTGTGTTCCAAATTTAAACTCCTAAATAATGAATGAAGAGAGGTTGAGCGAGGCCGCTGTGACTTTCGGAGAGAACCTTCGAAAGCTCAGAAAGGCAAATGGACTATCACAGGAAAAACTAGCAGAGCATCTCGGCGTCTCTACAAAGCATATTGGAGATCTGGAAGCAGGAAAATCCTTTACGACAGGAGCCCTTCTCGATAGCGTCGCAAGCTATTTCAGAGTGGGTCTCGATGAACTGTTCATGACAGAGAGCAGAAGGCAGCATGTGGAAACGGAAGCTGCAAAAATGGCTTTAGATATCCTAAAAGAGAGCACAGATCACGTTAAGCGAAAATACGGTATCGAGCTAAAGCTCAAGTGAACTATTCCATTGAAGATGGAGTTCCCGGTCTCTTTCAAGTTTCATGAAGTTCCGCAGAATGCTTCCAGACAGCAAGCGATGATTTGAAGTCTGACTTCTGTTCCGCAAGCGTGCAGGACATTTGCAGGAAGCAGTATCTTCACGGCTTTGACATCGAAGTCTTCAGCCTATTCGCATATAGAATCAATTAATCGAGTAGGAGGTAGTTGAGAAGCAAGCCTCTCAACATCCCGTCCTCTCACACCACCGTACGTACCGGCCGGTATACGGCGGTTACAGAATCGCGATGTGCACTCTTTCATACACATCCATCAGAAAT
>JADIMT010000002.1 GCA_017694595.1 Candidatus Ornithospirochaeta stercoripullorum
ATCAGTTCACCATATGTTCTCTCTATCATCTCTTCTCCTCCCTTCACATCCTCCAGCCCCGCCCTCATCTCAGGGCATCTCATTTTTCCTATATCCCTCTCATAAAGATCCCTGTAGAAGAGGCTCTCCACGCTCTCAATGTTATCACGATAGCTCCCGTTTGCCACAACGAATGTCAGATTGCTACCTTCCATCTCCGTGTGATCCTTCACGTCCATCATCCTGTAGACGTACCTAGGCTCACCCCTTCCAGCAACGTCATCGTCAAGGATGAAGATGACTATGATCTCATCCGCATCCCTGTACATCTCACCCATCTTGAAAGCCCTTGCGCCAAGCATCGAGCCATATGCGGCCATGCGTTTTGAGAGATCTCCCCAGCCATGGAACGCCCGCTGCATCTCTATGTCTATCAGGGCGCCCTCATCGCTTCTCGCAAGTATATCAAGCCGGACAGAATGCCAATAAAGATTCTTCATCGCAGCCTCCGCCCTGACGCTAACTATCCTCAAGTCATTCCTTCCAAGGATGGCGCGAACCATGAATCCTGTCCTCTCTATGTTTCCATCGAAAGCTATCGTGAACGCCACATCGTCTGCGAGGCACATGCTCTCGACTCTCTCCAGAAAGCTCCTGATTGTATTCTTTCTTCTTCAGCTCTCCCTTCTATAATGCTATACGCAAAAAGGGAGGATTCATGTCAAAAAAAGTGGGGAGCTCAAAACTCCCCGAGAAAAAGCAATTAGATAATCATCACTCTGATATCATGGATTGCATTGCTGCTGGATCGAAAGCCTTGCCATTGAGCTCAGCTTTCTTAAGCGTAGTTACATTGCTTCCATTTTCTACTGTAGTCTTAGCAACATAGACAATAGACTTCTCATCTCCGAAAATCGGCTTATAAGCTATATCGATATCATAGCTGATAGACTGATCACCCTGAAGCATACCAGAAAGATCAACATCAATCTTGACATGGCCATCTTGCGTAACTGTATTCAGTCCAAGCTTATCACCAGCCTTGTACTCTCCGTCTTTGCTTTCTCCTGTGACAGCATCCGCAAAACCTCCAAAGCCTGCAGAAGCCAGAACTTCCTGAAGTGTATCTTTGTATTCCTTAGCTTCCTCTGCAGTAGGAGCAGGAAGGGAGACAGTCTGACAAGAAGCCAGAAGCACGACAAGCACTACCAATAATACTGATGAAAGTTTTTTCATCTGATTCTCCTCCTCAAGAAAATCCTTAAACAAAGTATACTTTATGTTTCAAGAAGATAACTCAGATTTTCAGATTGGAATTATCAGGAAAACAGACAAAAAGAAACAAAGATGTAACATTTCCATGATTTCAGATACTATCCAAGCTGATTACAGAAGCAGTCTCCGCTTGTTGCATCATCAACATCTTCGGCTCTGTTTCAGGTTCTTTCGGATTCCAGGTGAATGTTCCTATCTCAGTACTTCCAAGATACTGCCAGAAAACAAAAGAACCATCATCACGGACAGTGAAATCGCCATTGGCAATGGGCTTGCCTGGAACAGGTATCGATTTAATAGTACTACTGCCCGGTTCGATGTAACAGAACGAAGAACCATCTTGATTATTCGCATTGCCAATCCACCAAAGTGTTCCGTCAACAATCTCACAATCAGTGACAGGACCATATTCATTAGGGACATTTATAAGCTCATAATCGATATTTCCATCTTTGCAGAATACGCGGAAGAGATAGTCATTTCTGCTATTAAGCAGCAATATGACAGCTTCAATGCCACCATCCCGCTCCTTTCTGGAAACCATCTTTATGTCACCACTGATAGTCCTATCACCAGCAGTAAGATCATAGGCATTGACAAGAGAAAGCCTACCATTATCAACTTTCAGTGCATATCCATAAAAACTCCCACCTGTGAAATTATAGACATAATCACCTTCAACGATTGTATTGCTGTAATCCCAAGAATATGAGAAAGGAAGCCAATATGGATCGAACCCCATGATAGCTGAGGCTGCGGAGGCAAAATCATCAGGTTTTATAATGGATGGAGAAAGATTATTCTTGAAATCAAGAAGGTAATATGTGAACCAGTCAGAGTTTTCTCTGACAATGGCATAATCATCGCTTATATCGTCAATCCATGATATGCTGAATACAGAGCTGACGGTTTTGGGCACAAGGTTCAGAGAGCTGTTCCCCATCTCTCTTTTATCAATCTGATACAAAGTGAGCTCATTGCCATTTGAGAATCTTTCCCTTGCAATTACGAAAATGTATGAATCAGAAGAGAACACACACTTATATCTCTCATCTTCTGTAGGAACCCAGAGGCCACTGTTTGAGTTTGGAGCTGAGAAGAGATACACCATATCAGATTTTGTATCAATCAAAGCACTATTATTGCCATAATCCCTATGAACTGTCACAACAACAGAGGAAGACTGCAGAATAGGATTACCATTATCATCCAGCTCGCCTGTCTCTTCGAAATGAACTACTGGCTCTCGGCTGATTTCCTGCAGACTATTGATATCACAGAAAAGGATGCCATCGCCAAGATTCCTTAATTCAGCTCCTTTAAATACAAATCGTTTACCATTATCGGATTCGAATACAAGAGGCTCAAAGACAACACTGCCGGGCTTTGTATATGAAAGATAAGATTCGTAGCTTACAGATACACGAGACAACGATGAAACAGAGGATGCTTCTTCATTTTCATAAGCATATGGTGCAATGCTTGAAATGTCTTCTGCCATAATTTTCATTGTAGAAGACTCTGCAGAATCATCATTTCCATCATTCATTCCCCATGGCGCACAACTTACAAGACAAACAAAAACTGCAACAACAGCCAGAAAAACTCTCAAAAATTTCATATTACAAATGTAAAACAATATGCCCTCCATCACAAGACAGATGGCATATGAAACGGGATAGGTGACAGTACCATCTAGACAAGTCTAGAGGCTTCCATGGAGTATCCATGGGCATTTTCCTCGTTCACTGATACCATGCTTCTTAGGTGCATTTCTGCACGGTCGTCCACATTGGGCATCTCCAGAGGCTTAACTTCGCCAGCGTCCCTGGCTAGGGCTTTCAGGCCAAAGGATTCAATATTCAGAGCCGCATTGCGGTCCCGGTCATGTCTGGTATGGCACACG
>JADIMT010000010.1 GCA_017694595.1 Candidatus Ornithospirochaeta stercoripullorum
AATTATTGGCAAAAAAGATTATAATTCTTCTGGAGGCATAATATGGAAGAGAACAACGCACCTAAAATAACAGCGGAAATGGCAAAGACACTGCCAGGAGCACACATCCTCAAAATCGACAACACACATTACAATATCGCATTCCAGAATAATCCAGCACCTGAAGAGATGGTGAAGATGGCTTGCTCCATACTGCTAGCTGCAAGCAGGAACAAGGAATGGAGGGACGCAAGCTGTTCAGAGTTCGCCAAGACGCTTCCGGGGCTGCTCAAGAGCATGGGAATACAAAGCAACGCAGACCAGAAGATCAAAAAGCTTCAAAAAGCCGTCGATGCCCTCTCATCTTCTGTCAAATCATATGGTGGCAAACCTGAGAAGATCCTGAAGAATGCGGGTCTGTAAAAAGCAAGCTCCTCAATGCACAGGCAAAGAGGAGCTTATCATTACTCTGGGATGACACGCATGAAGCGTTTCTTGCCAGCTTTAAGCAACAGTTCGCCATCCTCGAGATCTGAGAGCGTGATCATAGCTTTCGGATCGGTGATCTTCTTTCCATTGATTTCCGCTCCTCCCTGTGTGACAAGGCGTCTCGCATCTCCATTGGAAGCTGTGAGACCAGAGCGAGTATAAAGCTCAAGCACGCCCATACCCTTCTCTAAATCATCCTTGCTGACAGAGACAGTCGGGATGCCTTCCCTGTTTGCGCCAGGCCCGGATGCAAAGAGAGCGGCAGCAGCACTTTTCGCTTTCTCAGCCTCTTCTTCTCCATGCACGATCTTAGTGACTTCATAAGCAAGGCGTTCCTTAGCTTCATTGATGTTCCTCTTCGGATCCTCATACTCATGAATCTCATCAAGATCCATGAAAGTGAAGAGCTTCATGAAGCGTACAGCATCCGCATCTGCGACATTTCTCCAGTACTGGAAGAAATCATAAGGAGAATAAAGCTCAGGAGAAAGGAAGACAGCGCCTTTCTCGCTCTTTCCCATCTTCTTGCCATCAGCACGCATGATGAGATTGAATGTCAGGCCATAGCACTGCTCTCCGCCCATTCTCTGGATAAGGTCGATACCTGCAACGATATTTCCCCATTGGTCAGCACCGCCGATCTGTAATCTGCATCCAGTTCTCTCATTGAGCATCTTGTAATCATAGGACTGCAGAAGCTGATAGTTGAACTCGATGAAAGAGAGGCCTCTCTCAAGGCGCTGCTTAACACCCTCGAATGTAAGCATCCTGTTCACAGAGAAGTAAACACCGACATCGCGCAGGAACTTAATGTAATTAAGATCCACAAGCCAATCTGCATTGTTCATCATCCTGGCTTTGCCGTTGCCCGGCTTTGGAGACTCTGAGAAATCAACAATCGAACCTAGCTGTCCCTTGATCTTCTCAACATTGGAAGCAATAGTCTCTTCAGAGAGGATCTTCCTCATCTCCGTCTTTCCGGAGGGATCTCCAATCAGGCCTGTACCTCCACCGACAAGAGCGATTGGATTGTGGCCTGCCTCCTGGAGATGGTGCATGGCAAAAAATGGAACGATATGCCCTACATGGAGCGATGGACCTGTCGGATCAACACCACAGTAAAACGTGACAGGACCTTTATCCATCAAGTCTGAAAGCCCGTCGAAATCTGTGCAGTTGTTGACAAATCCGCGATCGATAAGTGTCTGAATCGCTTTGTTCATCAGTCTACCCTCTTGTAGCTCTTCATCTGAGCGTGAATGAATGGAACAAGCTGATCTGCAGCGATCCTTTCCTGCTTCATTGAATCGCGGAAGCGAACAGTGACTGTATGATCTTCAAGCGTCTGGTAATCGACAGTGACACAGTATGGCGTGCCGATTTCGTCCATTCTTCTGTATCTGCGTCCAACAGCACCGCTCTGATCGTAGAATGTGACGAAGTCTTCGCGGAGCGAGTGCTCAAGCTTGGAAGCATACTCAGCAAGACCATCTTTCTTCACGAGAGGAAGCACTGCAACCTTCACAGGAGCAATTGCTGGATGGAAATGAAGGACTGTACGTGTATCGCCTTCAGGAGTTGCCTCCTCATCATATGCATCGCAAAGCGCCATAAGCACATTTCTTGTAAGACCTGCGGATGTCTCGACAACATATGGCACATAGCGCTCATTTGTCTCTGGATCGAGATAAGTGAGGTCCTTGCCTGAGAACTTCTGATGCTGGGACAGGTCATAGTCAGTTCTGGAATGAACACCCTCAAGCTCCTGCCATCCCATCGGGAAGAGGAACTGGATATCATAAGCGTCTTTAGCATAGAACGCCAGCTCATCTGGTCCATGCTGATGCCATCTCAGATGCTCTGGATGGATACCCATCTTCTTGTAATACTCCATCCTCTGCTCTCTCCAGTACGGGAACCACTCCTCGTCGCTACCCGGCTTGCAGAAGAACTGCATCTCCATCTGCTCGAACTCACAGGAACGGAAGATGAAGTTCTTTGTGGTGATCTCGTTGCGGAAAGACTTTCCAATCTGTGCGATGCCGAAAGGAAGCTTCACGCGTGAAGACTGGACGACATTCTTGAAGTTCACATATATGCCTTGTGCTGTCTCCGGGCGGAGATAGACGACAGAAGCATCATCTGCTGTCGGTCCGATATGAGTCTGGAACATCAGGTTGAAATTCCTTGGCTCTGTGAATGTTCCCTTATTGCCGCAAACAGGGCAAGGAGCATTGAGATCGATCTGATCTGCACGGAAGCGTGAATGGCATACTTTGCAATCGACCATCGGGTCTGTGAAGTTGGATACATGCCCAGAAGCCTCCCAGACACGTGGATGCATCAAGATGGCGGCATCGAGACCGACAATATTATCATGGAGCTGTGTCATCTCCTTCCACCAGAAATCTCTGATATTATTCTTCAGATCCACTCCCATCGGACCATAGTCGTAAGCACCGTTGAGGCCTCCATAGATCTCGCTCGACTGGAATATAAAGCCACGACGACGGCATAATGATACGATTTTATCCATTGTTACTTCAGCCATTTCAATTCTCCTTAAAGAGTTTCACAGCCCTCTCCAGGCGTTTTTCTGTCTCATCGAGTCCCAACAGGCGGATCGAATCGAACAAAGGAAGAGATACTGTAGAATTCGTTATAGCAACCCTGATGGGCTGGAACACTCCATTCACTTTGATGCCGAGGTTCTGTGAGAGAGCGACGAGCTTTTCCTCAATCGCGCTTTCCGCCTCCCCATTCTTCAAGCCAGAGAGAAGAATCTCAGAACCAGTGACAAGCGCCTCTGCTGTCTGCGCCTCATCAGAACCCTTCGCGATATATACGTTCTTGTCTTCAACAGGCTTGTCCTCAAACAGGAACGATGTGAGAGGAACAACGTCTGAAAGCACCTTCATCCTCTCCTTGACAGGTGGAACAAGCGTCTCAAGCAGCTCTTCATCCTGCTCTGTCAGCGGAGTGGAAAGATAACCAGCTTCCTGCAAATATGGTGCGACAAGAGAAGCAAGACGTTTGTTATCACACTGCCTGATGTACTGGCCATTGAACCAGTCAAGCTTCTTGTAGTCGAAAACAGCTGGTGCCTTATGGATGCCTTCCATCGTGAAGCACTTCTCCAGATCTTCTTTTGAGAAGAACTCTGTAGAACCATCGAGCGACCATCCTACAAGTGTCACATAGTTGATGATGGCTTCAGGCAGATAACCTTTTGCGCGGAAATCGCGGACAGCTGTAGAACCATGGCGCTTTGAAAGCTTCTGTCCATCCTTGCCCATAACCATCGGAAGATGGCAATACTGAGGCACCTCCCAACCAAAAGCTTCATATAGAAGCACATGGAGAGGACCGGATGGAATCCATTCCTGAGCACGCATGATGTGCGTGATATGCATCAGGTAATCATCCACGACATTAGCCAGATGATAAGTCGGGAAGCCATCGCTCTTGAGCAGAATAGGATCTGGGGAGATATCGCAATTGCGCCTTGTGATATCACCCATGAGGATATCATGGAAAGTAGTCTTGCCAGATGTCGGAACACGGAATCTGATTACAGGCTTAATGCCCTGTGCAAGATATGCTTTAATCTCAGAATCAGAGAGATTAGCACAGTGCCTGTCATAGCCCTGGTATTCACTCTTGGACTCAACCTGAGCCTTCCTCACTTCCTCCAGACGCTCCGGAGTGCAGAAACAATAATAAGCTTTCCCCTCCTCTACCAGCTTCTCAGCATACTCTTTATAGAGGTCAAAGCGCTCTGACTGGATATAAGGACCATAAGGACCACCTACAACAGGCCCTTCGTCCCACTTAATGCCCAGCCACTCGAGAGTGCTGTAGAGATCTTCCAGGGATTCATCTGAATACCTTTCTCTGTCTGTGTCTTCAACGCGGAGGATGAACTTGCCTCCGTTTGCCTTGGCGAAGAAATAATTGAACAGTGCTGTACGTATGCCCCCGATATGCTGAAGCCCGGTAGGCGATGGCGCATAGCGAACCCTAACGTCCATTGGAATCTCCTAAACAGGGAAAGATTACTATCTTTGCAATATTTCAGCAATGCGGAAAATATCATTCCTATGACAAACACGCAAAAACGAGTTTGAAGCATCCCACCAGAGGAAAGAAGGCGTATAGGATGCTTAAACCTGCAGTAGCTTTTTGAGTTTATCCGCAAGAAGTTCCTTTCTTTTCCTATAAAATTCATCAAAATTCTCAAGGCTAAGATCAACATCCGGTATAAGGTGAGATTTCAGAAATGATTCTCTATTGCAACCACTCTGCAACTCATCATCAACCCACTGTTTCAATGTTTTATCACTCTTCGACTCATTTTCATTAGCATCAAGCATTTGCAGATTGATAATGCTATTATAATCAGCAAATGGATGCAAAGCTTTCATTTCAGCAGAAAGTTTTTTGTAGTGGGCTTCCGGATGAAGATGGTCTTTATGGAAATTATTGTTCTTGTAATCCATATCAGGGAAAAGCAATGAAAGAATTGCAAAAGAATACTTATTATCTTTCTGTGTTGCCAAAAGTTCATTGATATATTCATCATCAACTGCATCGAGATTCCTCTTTATATGCTCATTAATCTCTGTCGCTGGGAAATTCAAAACATTGATGAAGGATGATTCTATATCATCTGTGAAAGCTTTTCTTGCAGATGTAAGTATACCATCTGATTGATTGCCAAATGCTCTGCGTAGCAATACTGAATACAACCAATTTTTGATTCGGTTCCGTTCATCACAATATCTAACAGCTGTTGTAAATTGAATATATTTGTTTGAATGAAAGAGGTAATAAATGATTGGCAAAACAGCATTTTTTGATGTAAGAGTCTGTTCGCTTAAACCATATACACGCATCAAGTCAAATGCTGTTTCAATTGTGTCACGTATCTTTTCCCAATTATCCTCAATACTCTTGCAAAAACTTTTGGAAAAACTATTTATCAAAAACCTTACCTGCTTATGATAAAGAAACAGCATTGTTTTCAGAATAAAACTTGTATCTATATTAAAACCTTTATTTGCCACACTTTCTTTCAGCCAATTTATTTCGTATTTTGCATCTTTCTTCCAGTTCGCAACAAGTAGTGAGAACATTATGTCAGAAATTGAGAGGTAGGTACCTCCAGAATTAATACGTGTGAATATACTCACTGCTTTATCAGGATTCTGCTCATCCTCTTCATAATAATTGATATTGAACTCAGTAAATATCTGGTTTTCAAGAGCCCTGAGCATTTTCTTACTTGTCTTGGAAATATCATTATCATCACAGAAATCATCAAGATCATACGAACGACTTAAATGCAAATCAATGATTTTTCCGACACGGAACCATAGTTCACCATCCGTTTCTTTATGCAAATCTGCAGAATTTGTATCCGATGTTTTCAAAAAACTGAACAAGTATTTCTTATCTACATCCTCTTCCGAATTCATCTTTGTAATACAAAGATACAATTTCCTCTCTGGAAAAGAATTAGGTGTGTTATCCCATGATTTATGATATGCATGATATGCATAACTTCCATACAGGCCAATATGCAATGCAGTAAGCCTTTGCTGTCCATCTAAAACAGCAATGAAATCCTTACTGATTGAAGTATGTCTGTCATTGTGTGTTTTATATCTCTCAATATAATCGTCAAGAAATAAATAAAAATTGAAATCCGTAACTGTCTCAACTTTAACTTTCCAAAACAGCATAGAACTTATAGGATAGCCTTGCATAAGAGAATCAAACAGCCTTTCTATCTGTTCTGAAGACCAGACAAATTCTCTCTGGAATGCAGGTAGAAGATAACACTTCTCCTCTATATTCCTCATTGCACTATATATCGTTATCGGCTGCTGAAAACCTGACATAAATCTCCTCCACATATTCCATTATAGATGAATATGACAAAAAGACCAGTAAGTGTTACCTCACTGGTCCCAGAAATCTTTGGAACAAAGAATACATATTCTTTATTCATCAACCTTCAATGAAGAGGAACCTCACCTGGTCCCTCTCTCCGCCCACGAGTTGTCCCCCGCGGCATACTTCCGCTTGTATTCCCTCACTGTGTATGTGTTCAGCCCGGCAATACGCGCAGTTGCTTTATATCCGTATCCCTGCTCAAAGAGCTTCAGGCATTCCTGACGCTTCTCGTTCGGAATCCTCTGACGGAGGTACAAGGTTTTCTCTTCCATCTTCGTCCTCCTTATGTCTGCCTGCCAGAGAGGCAGGCAGGATCC
>JADIMT010000066.1 GCA_017694595.1 Candidatus Ornithospirochaeta stercoripullorum
AGCTACAGATTATTTCCCTTCTTTTGACTAGCTAAGAGGGAATGTCCACAAAATGAATTACACTCTCGAATTCTTGACAGCCCCTAATATAGGGATAGCAATTCTGATTCTCTGCTTGCTTTTATCATCAGTCCCACTTTCATCAATGAGCCTCTTTTCCCATGCAGGGCCTGCTATATCAAGTCCATGCTTGTCGATGAATGCTTTCAGTTCCATGTATGCAGTTGCTGTATCATCTATGTTGCCGTTTCCATGATACACAGCATAATCACCTTCAGGTATTTCCGCATTTGCATATCTCAGGTTCCCGACATAGCTTCTTCAGCTGGCTCTCGGATACAACTGGGGCGCAGGTAAGTACGGAAGGGCGAGGAGTATCGAGAAATGCTGCATAGTTGCAGCCCTTGTGATATGTCTTGCCTCGTTCTGCCTTATCATGTTTTTCCCGTCCCAGATAGTAGGTCTGTTTGCAGAGAATGGTAATACGGAACTAATAGAGCTTTCGATAAGGGCTTTGACCATATTTGCCTTCGCTTACCTTTTCAGGTGGATAGGCTTCTCAGCCCAGAGCTTCTTGCTTGCTATAGAGAAACCTGCTCCCGCAACGCTAATAAGCATATGTATTGCACTTGTGTTCCCCATGATTCTCATCTTCGCTCTTTCTCCGATGGGCCTTGACGGTATTTGGTTCAATTTCGTTGGCACGAATATCCTTGTGGCAATCCTTTCCGTGATTGTAGTAATCAAGGAGAGGAAGGTACTGTTTAGGAAGGACGAAGTATACGCCACCCCGGATAATATCCAGTAGTGCATCCTGCTATGCCACACATAGGCAATCTGGACGGTACGAAAGCAGAGAATGCAAGTATCCAATCTGTCATTAACGATACAGCATGCGCTCTTACTATCAATTTTGATGGAGGAGGCATGCTTTTTCGCCTTTCTGCAGAAACCGAAACGGGCTTGTGAACGAGGAATCGATAGAATACACAATCTGTCAAGAATCATTCAGACAAGTCTATAGATCCCTCTTTGATTTGAAGCAGTACATCGCAGATAATGAAGTAAGGGTCAACGACCTTCAGACAAGCCTGATGGCTTGGACGTGAGCGTTTTGCCCACAGGCTCCGTTGCCGGTTTACCTGTGGCACTCCATCCATACGGCTGATTGACTGCAGCCTGCCCGGATTGCTCGACCCGGGTGATGTAGTTGTCTCGGATGTTGATGGCGGCATTCGTATCGGCGTGCATATTGCTGCCACAATGCCTGCATATGTATCTGTTCCCTTTCCGCGAAGCCTTGTCTATCGTCTTGCACACCGAACACTTCTGGCTCGTGTATCTCGCATCTACGAACGCCACCTTTATCCCATTCATCTGGCACTTGTAGATGAGCTTGGACTCAAGGTCGGAGTATGACCAGGCAGAAAGCCATTTCCTCATGGTCTTGTTGCTCTTTCCTTTCAGCCTCTTCATGTTCATGGATGACAGATCCTCAAGGACGTACATGGAAACATCCCCATCAGTGTTGGCAAGCTTCTTGGAAATGCAGTGGTTCTGGTCATGGACAAACCTCTTCTCGCAGCCGGAGATGGCCCTGAGCCTTCTCTTCGCACTGCGAGTGCCTTTCTCCTGCAGCACAGAACGCACGTGGTTGTACTTCCTCTTTACCCGCCTTACATCCTTTGCTCCATAGTGGGTTCCATCAGAGGTCGTAACAATGTTGTAGACACCCCTGTCCAAGCCCACTATCTTCCCATCGTTTTGACTATGTCGCAGTCAGGGCACTCGTAGATGAGATTGACGAAAACCCTTCCTTTCCTGTCGATTCCTATGTTCGCTCCCTTCAGCTTCCAGCCTTCCGAATCAGGATAGCGCTCAGTGAAAAACTCAGGAATCGATATAACGCACAAGTTCTGGGAATCGGGACTCTGGTCACGTGGCTGCTACTATGGAAGCGTTGGTGCCGTTACTGAAGAGAGTGTGAAGAAGTATATTGAAAACCAGAAGTCCAACATCGGAGGTACCGAATGATGAAATGTCCAGTATGCGGCAGGGAGATGCTCAGGGGCACAGTCGCATGCCATTCAGTACGAAGCTCATATTCAAGTCTGAAAAGAATGATATTTGCCCAACACTATTCTGGAAAGGAAGCGGATTCTTATATCTGCATTGATTGTGACCAGATATTTGCGATATACAAAGTGAAATAATTGCTGCCGCATTCATCCTGCAGGACTAGCCTGTCAGGTTCTTGACAGTTTCCTTTGCAATAATCTAGTCGATTATATCATCAAAAAAACTTTTAGTGAGTCAAGTTATTGGTTGTTTGTTAATATAATAACATAAAGTTTTATTCTTAACATATTGACACTATACTAACTAAAGCTCTATTATCCAGCCAAGTTGTTCTAGGAGGACGGATATGAAACTTAGAAAGATTGCAGCTGTTGCTGTTGCTATGATGCTTTGTGTTACTGCTTTGTTCGCAGGTGGAAATAAAGAAGCGACATCAGCTTCCGGACGTCCGGTGCTTCGTGTTGCTATGGAGTGTGGATATGCTCCGTATAACTGGACACAGACGACTGATGCAAATGGTGCTGTACCTATCGCTGATTCCAATGATTATGCTTATGGCTATGATGTCATGATGGCAAAGCTTATCGCTGAACGCCTTGGCTATGACCTTCAGATTGTAAAGCTTGATTGGGATTCTCTTGTTCCAGCTGTCCTTTCAGGTACTGTTGACTGCGCTATCGCAGGTCAGTCAATCACATCGGAGCGTCTGCAGATGGTCGATTTCACAGAGCCTTATTACTATGCTTCCATCATCTGTCTTGTCAATGAAGGCAGCAAGTATGAGAATGCACAGGGTGTACAGGATCTTGCAGGAGCAACATGCACAAGCCAGCTTGGTACTATTTGGTATGATGTCTGTCTGCCTCAGATTCCTAATGCGAATATTCTTCCAGCTCAAGAGAGCGCTCCAGCTATGCTCGTAGCACTGGCTAGCGGCAGGGTTGATCTTGTCTGTACGGATATGCCTACAGGACAGGCTGCACTTGTCGCTTATCCTCAGATGAGGCTTCTCGATTTTGCTGGCTCCGATGATGATTTCCAGGTAAGCCAGGAAGAAATCAATATTGGTATATCAGTAAGAAAAGGAAATACAGAGCTTCTGGATGGAATCAATAGCGTGCTCGAGACACTTACAACTGATGATTTCAACAGAATGATGGATGAGGCTATTTCAGTCCAGCCACTTGCTCAGTGATTTTGGTGGTGAAATGACAATTGCTGAAATGAATTTCTTGCAGAGGATGCTTTACATCCTCCAGCAGTATGGCGGTTCTCTCGCAAAGGGAGCCGCCACAACTATGGCTATAGCTATCATCTGCACTCTTCTAGGGTGCTTGATTGGCTTTGCTGTAGGTCTTGTGCAGACTACTGAACCTCATAAGAAAGATGGTTTGATTAAAAGAGGTTTCCTGCGCGTTATTAAGTTTATCCTCTCAGCTTATGTCGAAGTCTTCAGGGGAACTCCGATGATGCTTCAGGCAGCTTTCATTTATTATGGAATGAGCCAGTTATTTGGCATCAATCTGGGGATGTGGAGTGCTGCTATCATCATTGTTTCCGTAAACACTGGTGCTTATATGGCAGAGACTGTCCGCGGTGGTATTCTCTCCGTCGATCCGGGACAGAGTGAGGGTGCTAGAGCTATTGGAATGTCACACTTCCAGACGATGCTTCTTGTCATACTGCCTCAGGCGTTGAGAAACATAATGCCACAGATTGGCAACAACCTGATCATCAACATAAAGGATACTTGTGTTCTTTCAATCATTGGTACAGTCGAGCTGTTCTTTACATTCAAGAGTATTTCAGGTGCACTTTACACATACTTTGAGGCAGCTACAGTCACGATGATCATCTATTTTGTACTTACATTCGTCTGTTCCCGCATTCTCCGTTATGTAGAGTCGAAGATGGATGGCCCGTCTAATTTCGATCTGGCGACGACTGATACGCTGGCATTCACAAGCGGTTTGACACGCTATGATGCAAAGAAGGGAGGTACATTCTGATGGAAGAGATCCTGAAGATAGAGCACCTTGTTAAGACTTTTGGCACTAATGAGGTCTTGAAAGATATAGATTTCACAGTTTCAAAAGGCAATGTGATCAGCATCATCGGAGCATCTGGCTCCGGAAAATCGACGTTGTTACGCTGTATCAACATGCTAGAGGAATCGACAGGCGGAAAGATTCTCTATCATGGCAAGAACATTCTTTCTGGCGAAGTCGATGAGGATCAGTATCGTACAAAGGTCGGTATGGTCTTCCAGTCCTTCAATCTTTTCAACAATTACTCAGTCCTCGACAATTGCATCCTCGGCCAGACTCATGTACTGAAGAGAGGCAAGGAAGAAGCGAAATCGATAGCTGTTGAATATCTGGCGAAAGTCGGTATGGAGCAGTACATCAAAGCAAAGCCAAGGCAGCTTTCAGGCGGTCAGAAGCAGCGAGTCGCAATTGCTCGCGCATTGGCAATGGGCCCGGAGGTTCTTCTATTCGACGAACCTACATCCGCTCTTGATCCAGAGATGGTTGGAGAAGTATTGGATGTTATGAGAGAGCTGGCAGAAGGCGGAATGACAATGCTTGTTGTCACACATGAGATGGCATTCGCACGTGATGTCTCAAACCGTGTGATTTATATGGCAGATGGTCGTATAGAAGAGGAGGGAAGCCCTAAAGATATCTTCTATAACCCACAAAGCCCAAGGACGAAGGAATTCCTTTCTAGGTTTACAGCAAACTGAGCTTGTACCGCTTCTGCAAAAGGAGCGGTATTTTATTAACCGCTTCTTCTTTCGTAGAGTTCCCAGCCAAGCTTCTCGGAGATGATCTCATTGCCTTGTATTATTGATAGAAGCATTGTCGCAGCTGCTGTTCCTGTTTTCTTCTCTTTATGTCCGAGCGACGTGATTGAGATTGAGCTGATCTGACTGAAGAAGCTGTTATCGAAGCTGACAACAGCTTTCTCTTTAGGAACTGCCACGCCTTTTTCTTGCAGCCTGTTTATAAGATTGTATGCGATCTCATCATTGTAACAGACTATTGCAGTACAGTCTTTGAGACGTTTGTCTATGAATCTGTCGAGGAGGCTGTATCCTCCTTCTCCGACAATCTCTGCTCTGTCATCTGTATCATACCAGCAGAAATATTTGTCATCGATGTTCAGCCCTGCGTCGATCATCGCTGAAATCAAGCCGAAGTATCTTTCAGGCCCCTGCGCATCATCACTTTTGAAGATGCCTCCAATCTTCACATGTTTTCTGCTTATAAGATATTCGCCAAGCTGGGGAAGCTCCGCAAGAAGCTGATTCAGCCTAAATTGCAAAAGGAGGGATGCTGATGAAAGTAAGAAAAGGAAAGAACGGGGCTCTTGAGAAAGTTCCTATGTCAGATACCAATCTCCTTCTGCTTATTACAATCGTCGTATTCTTCGCAATGTATCTGGCCGCGATGCTTTTCATAGGCAGAGGATTCTTGAGGTTTCAGACATTCTTCAACATTCTCAATGAGAATGCTGCTCTGATTATTCTCTCCTGCGGTATGAGCATCGTAATGATCACAGGTGGTATCGATATCTCAGTGGGCAAGCTTACAGCTCTTATCTGCATGAGCGCTGCTGTAAATCTTGATTATCAGGGCGGAAATATCTTTACAGCGGTATTGCTGTCTCTGGGAATAGGATTAGCCTTTGGTCTCGTACAAGGTTATCTGGTTGCTTATCTCGATATCCAGCCATTTATCGTCACGCTTGCAGGCATGTTCTTTGCGAAAGGCATGACAACGATTGTCAACGCTACACAGTTTAATGTGCAGAATGAAGCATTCTTGGCACTGAAGAATACAAGAATCTATGTGCCTGGTACTGGATACATCAACAGACTTGGTAAGTATGTGCCTGCTTATGTTGAGATAGGTGTTATCATTGCGATAGCTGTTGTCATCATCCTCTTCATACTTCTTAGATGGACAAAGCTTGGGAGGAACTTCTATGCCGTCGGTGGCAACAACCAGAGCGCAAACATGCTTGGTGTCAATGTGAAGCGAACGAAGTTCATCGCACATCTTCTCTGTGGTTTATTGGCAGGTATCGGTGGTTTCGTATACTTTTTGCATGTTGGTTCTGGAGCGCCATCACATGCAACTGGTGCTGAGATGAACGCAATCGCTTCGTCAATCATCGGAGGCACGATGCTTTCAGGTGGTGTTGGAAATATCGCTGGAACATTCTTTGGCGTGCTCTCTCTGAGTACAATCAAGAATATAGTCGCTCTCCTTGGACTGGATGATGCTTGGTGGACGAATATCACCGTAGCAGCCATGATCTGTATATTCCTCATAGTGCAGTCACTGGTCCTTCTGAGGAAGAGAAACAAATCATAAGGAGTTATTTGATGAATAAGAAAGAATTCTGGTTCGTTGTTGGTTCACAGTTCTTATATGGCCCCGAAGTCTTGGACACTGTAGCGCGAAGGGCCGAGGAGATGGCTAAGGAGCTTTCAAAGCAACTGCCGTATCCACTTGTATATAAAGTCACCGCCAAAACCAACGGTGAGATACTCGAAGTCATGAAAGAGGCCAATCATGATGACAGCTGTCTTGGTGTTGTCACTTGGTGCCATACATTCAGCCCGTCAAAGATGTGGATCAATGGTCTTGAGATTCTCCAGAAGCCATATTGCCATTTGGCAACGCAGTATAATCGGGAGATTCCTAATGAAGAGATTGATATGGACTTCATGAATCTCAATCAGGCTGCCCATGGTGATAGGGAACATGGCTTCATTGCTGCCCGTATGCGTAAGCCAAGAAAAGTCATTGCAGGCTACTGGAAGGATGAGGCTGTGATAAAGCGTCTTAGCGCATGGATGAGGACAGCTAATGGCGTTGCCTTCTCCCGTTCTCTCCGCGTGATGCGCTTCGGCGACAATATGAGGGAGGTCGCTGTTACTGAAGGCGATAAGGTCGAAGTGCAGATGAAGCTTGGCTGGCAAGTTAACACATGGCCTGTCGGAAAGCTTGTCGAAACTATGGAAGCTGTCGCAGAGAAAGAAATCGATGAGCTGATGGATGTCTATCGTTCTTCTTATGATTTCGCTACCGATGATGAGGAGACAGTACGTTATCAGGCGAGAGAGGAGATTGCTATCAAGAAGATGATGGATGCGGAAGGATGTTCAGCGTTCTCGAATACTTTCCAGGATCTCTATGGAATGAGACAACTTCCCGGTCTTGCTACTCAGCATCTGATGGCTCAGGGCTATGGCTACGGAGGAGAAGGAGACTGGAAAGTCAGTGCCATGCAAGCCATTATGAAGAGAATGGGCAAGGATGAGAATGGAGCTTCTGCTTTCATGGAAGACTATACTTACAACCTTGTTCCAGACGCTAAATACAGTCTTGGTGCTCATATGCTTGAAGTCTGTCCGAGCGTCGCTGCAGCTAAGCCAAGAATTGAGGTGCATCCATTGGGAATTGGAGATAGAGAAGCGCCTGCACGTCTTGTTTTTGAAGGAAAGGAAGGCGATGCGATTGTTGTCTCACTCATTGATATGGGGGGAAGGCTCCGTCTTATCTGCCAAGATATTCACTGTGTCAAACCAATCCTTCCTATGCCAAACCTTCCTGTAGCCAGAGTCATGTGGCAAGCTATGCCGAATCTGGAAACAGGACTTGAGTGCTGGATTACTGCAGGAGGCGCGCATCATACAGTTCTCAGTTACGATGTGACAGCAGAGCAGATGAAGGACTGGGCGACTATCATGGGAATTGAATTCGTGCATATCACGAAAGACACAACTGTCGATTCTCTTGAAAAAGAGCTGTTTCTGAATGATATAGCCTGGAAGCTCAATAGATAAGGCAAGTTGATGGCCATAGTCTTCCAAAAATGGGGCTATGGCTTTTTGTTCAGCTAAAGAGTCAGTTTATCCAAATATCAGCAAGAAGACTCCATCCTCTATGGTTCTATAGGGTGGAGATGAATTGCTAACATCGAGAAAAACAATGCCATCAAGGAGCACGGCAAGGAATCCTGTGCATGACACGCTTCGATGCGTCCGTTCTGCGTTGAGCTGAAGCTTGACCTGAAGTGCCTTAGCAAGGCAGAACAGGAAAAGCTCTGGCATTACTTCACACAGTGCAGATGGCTCTGAAACTACCTCCTTTCACTTCCAGAGCCCGATTTCAGATCCTTTGATACGAAGACAAGGATAATCACATCCCTCGACAAGGACGGCAATGCTGTCGAGCGCTGCCTTGAAATGCCTGCGAAGTTCATCCAGTCTGTATATTCCTCCATCAAGCAGAACATGGCATCCCTCGCCGCAAAGGGAGATGGAACGCCTTGAAAAAGGAAAGAGCCCGGAAGCTCCATCTTCTAGCGTTAGCTAAACAATATGGAGTAATTCACCGCGACTGTACCACTTGATTACGTTTTCTGTACTTCAGTGGAGATATTCCGGTCTGCTCCTTGAAGACTCTGTCGAATGTCTTGACACTGCTGAAGCCAGAACTGCTTGCAATCTTGGCAATCGGCTCATTGCTAGTAAGCAGATTCATCTCAGCCTTCCTTACACGGAACACTGTCAGATAATCATAAAACGTCATGCCTGTGCAATTCTTGAAGACACGCGAGAAATAAGTAGGCACATAACCCGCTGCAGCTGCGGCTTCAGGAAGCGAGATTGGTTCTACGTAATGCTCTTCAATGAACTTGAAGACCTTTGAAATTCTCTCCTTTGCTTTAGAGAGTTCAGCAGTCTCTTCCTCACCTTGCATTGGGTTATGACGCGAATCTGTGATGAAAGCGACGAGGCGGAAGATTGCAGAACGAACCAAAAGCTCTTTTGCAAAGCCATCTTCATCGATGCTCTCAAGTTCAGAGAATAAGGAATGAAGGTAAGCTTTATCCTCATCGCTCCAGCCCTCCGTAGTCTTGGAAGAACATGAAAGACGTCTTTTCACTTCTTCTATCAGCTTATTGCCAGATGGCGTACCTAACAGAAGCGAAGGCGAAAAGATGACTGACTCAATCTCCGCTGAAGAAGGAAGCGCGTAATGGCAATCGCCTGAATTGATAATAACAGCATCCCCCTTGCTGATGGAGAACTGCTTGCTGTTGATGAACAGTGTCAGAACACCTTCTGACACAAAGGTAATCTCGATTTCGTCATGCCAGTGCATGGGAAAAGTATCAATCTCTTTCCTGCGCAAGAGGACATAGGGAAGATCCTTCTCAGAAGTCGAAAACAAAAACGGTGCGTACATACTTATATCCTCTTCTTCCGGTTAACGGAAAAATATCGGTTCTAAATCTAACAGAAAATCAGACAATAATCAAAATATTTTTATGCTATTGTCTTCAAACAACGCGCTGTATTCTTTTTTCAAGAAATTCTGCAAGTACATCAGCTATCAGCTGATGATCTTCTTCAGAAGCCATTCCTGATACAGTTATGCTGCCAATTGTAACGCCTGAAGCGAGCATAATCGGGAAAGATCCACCCGCATCTGTATACTCAGCTTCATTCAGTCCGCGCTCTGCAAGCGTACGGCCCTTGGCCCTGTTTATCATACCATCGCGCATCGATGACCGTCCATTAAGCTCAGCAGTATTTGCTTTGCGGATTGCCCATTTGATGTTATTTGCGCTGCTGCCATCCATAGCTGAAGCATAGATGACTGAACCTGAAAGACGAATCATCACATAGACTGCGGCATCCTTCTCCTTTGCTTTCCGGATGATGGTCTCCCCGATATCATGAAGCAATGAATATGAAAGAGTTTCGAAGCGAAGCTCTTCCTCCTGTTTTTCCAGTATCAAAAGCAGAGTATCTGTTTCCATGCTTCTGTATTCTAGCACGCTCTCTCTTTAACTCCAATGCTAGATTCTGTAGATACGCTCACTGTCTTCCGCATCCTGACGGAAGAAGACAGCAGTAAAGCCTGTGATAGCGATAAGCGTTGAGGAAGTCTCCTCTTCAAGAGCTGACGAGATTGCCTTCACATCATCTTTATTGGCAGTGAAACGCACCTTCACCAGCTCATGAGAAGTCAAAGCAGCATCCAAGGCAGCGATAACGCCTGGCGTAAGTCCGTCTTTTCCCACATAGACAACTGGATCGAGTTGCTGTGCCTGTGAACGCAAAAATGCTCTTTGATAACTCCTGAGTTCCATAACAGTGAAAAGATAAGGCCTAACAGAGAGAAAAGCAAGCCCGGACCAGCCGGGCATGTTTCAGTCGTACATCGCCTTGACTTCGAACCTCTTGATTTTCTTCGTGCTTGTCATTGGCATCGGGGCATCGACAACAGTCACTTTAGTGATCTTCTTATAGCTCTGAAGCTCTCTGTTGACCTGGTCGACTATTTCATTCATGTGCTTTTCAATCACAGCTTTGTTATTATCTACGCTATCTGCATACTTCTTCGCAGGATAGATAAGCACTCTGATTCCTTCGCTCTTCATAGCTTTATCGATGAGGTATCCGATTACGCAGACCTGATCGATATCATCATAGAGCTGGAAGTGATCCTCTACCTCTTCCGGAAATACGTTCTTGCCTCCATCTGTGACGATGACGCTCTTCGCTCTTCCCGTCAGATACAGATAGCCATCAGCATCTTCGTGCCCGACGTCTCCCGTATTGAGCCATCCATCAGGGGAAAGCACTTCATCAGTTGCCTCCTGATTGTTGTAATAGCCTTGCATGACCATGGAACCTTTGATGTAAATCGTGCCATTGCCATCGCTATCAGGATCGACGATCTTTACCTCACATCCTGGAATCTTACGTCCGACAGATGTCTCGATATAAGCTTCAGTAGGATTGAGATGGGTAATTGGAGAGGTCTCTGTCAAGCCATAGCCTTGTACGAAATCAATGCCAAGCTCATTGAACATCCTGAATGTCGATGCCGGAAGCGGACCACCACCGCAGATGCAGATGCGGTTGTCTTCAAGCGAGAGCTGCCTTAGAAGGAAGCCAAACATCTTCTTTCCGATATTCACGCCAGTAAGCTTCTTGACAAACCCGGAGAACCCCATCATCGCTCTGATCAGAGCATAGACAACTGCACCTTTCTTCCTCACACCTGCCATCAGCGCACCAACCATCTTGTTGAAGAGCATCGGAACGGCAAGGAACATTGTCACGTGGCCTTCTTTCAGCTCCTTGAGAATCTGCGAGACAACAAGCTTCTTGCCGAATACTGTAGCAGCTCCGACAGAGAAAGACTCAAAGAAGACAGCCAGCATCGTATATGCGTGATGAATAGGAAGAATCGCATAGAAAACATCAGTTGAATAGATGTTCATATTCCCCTGTGCAAGATAGCAATCGGATACAAGGTTGTTATGTGAAAGCATGACGCCCTTGGGAGTTCCAGTTGTGCCAGATGTGAAGAGGATGGCGGCTGTCTCATCTGACGCACACTCCCATCCCTCACGTTCAGGTCCGTTCATATCGAGAACAAATGGATGGCTTTCATCCCTCTCGAGACAGTATTTGGCTATAAGCCCTGCACTGCCATCTGCATCGATATGCTCGATTCTCTCCTTGTCAATGAACAATCTGGAGACACCGCCGAATGAGATGAGATGCTCCATCTCGTTGTCTTTCAGCGAGTAGTCCAGAGGAACGACGATGCAGCCAGCATAGATGACGCCAAGATACGCGATGGCCCACTCTGGACTATTCTTTCCAGAGACGCCGATCTTGTCGCCCTTCTTTGCGCCCTCTGCGAGCAGGAAGTAGCTGACTTCCTTTATCTTCTTCTCCGCTTCAGCATATGTGAACCGCTCCTCTTTAGGAGAGAATGCGCGGAAGCATAGATTATTTGGATAGCGCAGACATGAGATGTGGAACATCTCTTTGATATTAGGCCATTGGCCTGTGAATTCCTTGCCCCTGAATTCGTCCAGGAATCGCCAGGGCTGGGTTGGTGTGAACTTCATATTTTCCCCTTTTATCAAAATACTTAATCATTTTATCTGCACTTATATGGGAGTCAACGATAGAAAAGGTGGAAAACGGGTAGTAAATAATTACTATTGGACGGAAAAAGGCGCATTTAAGCGCCTTTTTCATGCCGCAGGGAAGCGAACAATTATCTCTGTACCCTCTCCCAGCTTCGATTGCAATGCAATAGTGCCATTGAGCGTTATGACGCTGTGGCGGACGATGGAAAGCCCGAGACCTGTACCTCCAGAAGCTCTCGAACGCGATTTATCTACACGGTAGAATCGCTCGAAAACCCTGTCCTTATCTTCATCAGGAATGCCTATTCCATTATCGCGGACGGAGAGGACGATTTCGGAATCATCACGGCTGACAAATACAGAAGCTGTACCACCTTTCTTATTGTACTTGATGGCGTTGTCGACAAGATTCGTCAGAAGCTCATCCACAAGCAGCCCGGATCCGTTGATGAAACCTGGATCCTCTGTTTTCAGCTCAAGCTTCACGCTCATCGTCTCCGCGCGCTTTCTCAGCCTGCTGATTACATCGGATGCGATTTCGGAGATGCTTACACGCTCCTCTTCATGCTCTCCACCTTCATCCAGCTTCGACAGTCTGATGATATCATGGACAAGAGCAATAAGACGCTGGCTCTCATCGTAGATCTCCTTGCCGAAATCCTTGACAGTCTCCTCTGGAATTCCACCATTCCTCAACAGCTCCGCGAAGCCAGAGATGGATGTGAGCGGAGTCTTCAGTTCATGGCTGACATTAGCTGTGAACTCACGCCTCAGCTTCTCTCTCTCGCTCTTCTCCGTGATATCCATGATGATGATCACAGCACCCGTTACTGCAGCGTATTCGAAGACTGGAGAAGCAATGACTTGCAGCATCTTTGTCTTGTTATCGATCAGAGCTTCGCTTCTCTTGCCTGAAAGCGCTTCAGAGATAGCTGCAGAGAAAGCATCTGAACGGTTGATCGCAAGAACTGAATCGCCAGCTTTCACCTCCTCAGCATCGAAGAGCATGAACGCAGCCCTGTTCACAGAGAGAAGCCTCATCTCTTTATCGATGACAGCAAGCCCTTCCGCCATATTGTCTGTAATGACAGCAAACTCTCTGCTTCTCCTCTCTGCACTCTCAATCTGCTCCCTGATTGTGGCCTGCTGTTTCGCTATGCGATAGAGAAGAGGAGAAAGCTCTTCATACTCCTCGGACTCTTCAGGATGCTCGAGATCGATATTGTTTATCGGATCAGTGATGCGCTTGGCGGCTTTCATCGAATACCATGCAAAGAAGAAAAGCAGTATTATAATGATTACGGACATCGGCAACAGCATCTCAACAACGAAAGAGAGAATCGTCCCAGCTGGCACTGCCAGTCGCAATATATTGCCGTCATCAAGCATAACAGCAGCATAGTGATAATTCTCAAGAAGCGTGCCGCTCTCCCTTGTATCCTCGCCTAAGCCATACATCAGAGCTTCCTGCACTTCAGGACGTTGCAGATGGTTCTCCATGCCTGATGGATCAGTCTCGCTTTCGAAGAGAATATTGCCATCAGGAGCAATCAATGTGACGCGATGTCCTGGAACAGAAATATCCGATATATCGGAAACACCATTACCAGCTGCTGCTTCAAGGAATCGCAGCTCTGATAAAAGATCTGATTCAATTCTTTCCTCATACTCAGTGTAGAAGACGAATGTCGAAACACCAAGAACAAGGAAGAATGTAAGAAGTATTGAAAGAAAAACAGTCTGGAAAATACGCTTATTCATCGTGCCCTCTAAACCTGTATCCAACGCCTTTGACAGTCTCAATGCGCTGTCCCTCATCGCCCAGCTTCTCTCTCAAGTGACGAATATGGACATCGACTGTCCTGTTCTCCCCATCGAAAGAATAGCCCCAGACAGTATTGAGGATGCTATCGCGATCAAGAACTATGCCTTCATTCTCCATCAAATAGAAAAGCAGGTTGAATTCCTTGAGTGTCAGCTCAGCCTTCGCGCCATTGACTTTTACAGTATGAGAAGATGGGGAGATGGAAATACCACCCCAGGAGATATCATCCTTCTGCTTCTGTCTCTCACTGCGGCGAAGCACGGCTTTGATTCGGGAAAGAAGCTCCATCATGCCAAATGGCTTTGCAATATAATCATCTGCACCGCTGTCGAGACCGAGCACTTTGTCGTACTCAGTACCTTTAGCTGTCAGCATGATTACCGGAATATCCCTTAAAGCTGAATCCGCTCTGATCTGGGAAAGAATCTCAAGCCCGGAAGCGCCAGGAAGCATTATATCCAGCAGATAGAGCTCTGGTCTGGTCTTCCCGGAAGCCGCATTCATCTCCTCCCCTGATTCAAATGATTTAACCTCGTAGCCTGCTCCTTTGAGAGCATAGCTGACGAGCTTTCTGATGGAAGGGTCGTCCTCAACGAGGTATATCATCTCAGTTTACCTGCACAGGATTATTAAGCCAGTCACCGCTGGCGTCGAGAGAGTTGAGCACCCAGCGAGCAAGGGAAGCTGCATGATCGCCCATTCTTTCAAGATATTTGGCAACCATCAGCAGATCCGGAGCTTCCTGAGCATCCTTATCTCCTTCACGGATCATCGCTGTAACCATCTGCTTAGCCTGATCGAAAGCTTTGTCAGCAGCATCGTCCTCAGCGATTACTGCAGAAGCTTTGGCGGCATCTGAATGCACGAATGCATCGATTGCACCTGTTACCATCTCGATGACAGTGCCAATCATCTTATCGAGCCCTATGCGGCTTGTCAGCTCTTCAGACTCAATGAATGGCAGAATCTCGGCAATATCGACAGAGTTGTCCGCAATACGCTCGATATCATATACCATCTTCATCGCGGATGAGATTGTCCTCAGATCCTTGGCAACTGGCTGTCTTCTTAAAAGCAGACGGAGGCAAAGCGCTTCAATCTCCCTGTCCTTCTCGCTGATTTCTCGTGCTATATCAGTTATCCCATCAAGCTTTGCCCTGCTCTTGCCGGAAAGAGTCTCCTGCAGCGCAGTGAGAGTGTCCTCTGTCAGAGAACCCATCTTGATCATGCTTACATATAATGTTTCAAGCTCGCTGTCGAATCTTGTTCTCATATCAACCAAACCTTCCTGTAACGTAGTCTTCCGTTCTGGAATCAGATGGATTGGAGAAGATCTTCTCCGTATCATCATATTCTATTACTTCTCCTAAAAGGAAAAAAGCTGTTTTATGAGCAATGCGGAGAGCCTGCTGCATATTGTGCGTGACAATGATGATTGTATATCTGTCGCAGAGGCTCATAGCAAGCTCTTCTACTTTTGCTGTAGAAATCGGATCGAGAGCTGATGTCGGCTCATCCATCAGGAGGACTTTGGGCTGAACAGCAAGCGCACGTGCGATGCAGAGTCTCTGCTGCTGGCCACCGGAAAGTCCAAGCGCGCTCTTTTTGAGTCTGTCCTTGACTTCATCGAACAGCGCAGCATCGATCAAAGCTTTCTCAACAATCTCATCAAGCTTGACTTTGCTCCTGATTCCATGAGTACGTGGCCCATACGCGATGTTATCATAGATGCTCATCATGAACGGGTTTGGCTTCTGGAAGACCATTCCCACTTCGTATCTAAGTCCATTGACATCGACTTTCGGCGAGAAGATATTCTCTCCGTTATAGATTACTTCACCTTCGATTCGAACGCCTGGAACAAGATCATTCATCCTGTTGAGCGTGCGAAGGAATGTCGACTTGCCGCAGCCCGATGGTCCGATAAGAGCTGTGATGCTCTTCTCTTCCATCTTGAGGTTTATCTTCTTCAGGGCCTGCATGTTCCCATACCAGAGATCCAGGTCCTTTGTCTCTATGATTGTCACTCTCCGTTTCTCCTCTCCATCAGCTTACCCATATATGTCGTAAGCAGATTTATGATAATCGTAAGGATCATGAGTATTGCAGCGATTGCGAATGCGATATCGAACTCGCCTCTCTCGCTTGCATAGACGTAGAGCGCAACTGTAAGCGTTGCACCTGCGCTTCCCATGCCTTTGAAAAAACCATTGACGTTATGTGCGAATCCTGCTGTGAACAGGAGCGCGGCTGATTCACTGAGAATCCTTCCGATAGAGAGGATACATCCAGTGATTATACCATTGATACAAGTCGGAAGGACTACTGTCCTGATGACTCTCCACTTGCCAGCCCCCAGAGCGAAAGCACCTTCCCTGTAGCTTTCAGGAACTGTTTTGAGGCTTTCCTGCGTTGTTCTCATGATTGTAGGAAGATTCATGATCACAAGCGTAAGCGCACCTGCAAGGAGCGAAGTGCCAAGCGAGCAGAACTGGACGAAGACAAGCATACCGACAAGACCATAGATGATTGACGGAATACCTGATAGCGTCTCTGCTGCGAACTCGATAATCTCAACAACCTTCTTGTTTGTCGCATACTCGTTCAGATAGATAGCAGCCCCGACCCCGATAGGCAGAACGATGATGAGCGTAGTAATCACGATATAAAGAGTGTTGAGGATATCCGGGAGAATACCGATCGTGTGGCGCAACATGCTGGGACTTGTGAGAAGAAGTTCTGATGTAATGTGCGGAAGCCCCCTGAAAAGCACATAGATGAGCATGAATGCCGTCAATGCCGTAACAACTATGACAGAGATGATGCACAGCCCCTTCATAAGTGAGCACCAGGCAAAGCGCTTTCCTGAAATTTTCTCAATCATTTCTTATCTCTCCCCGATGTCTTGAGGACATTCAGGATTGCGTTAATGATCATGATGAAGAGGAAAAGCACCAACGCAATCGAAAACAGCGCCTGTCTCTGAAGTCCTGATGAATAGGACATCTCAGAAGCTACAGCAGTGGTAAGGAACCTTACAGACTTGAAAAGTGATGGCATATTAGCGACATTGCCAGCGACCATCATGATAGCCATAGCCTCTCCGATAGCTCTTCCGATACCAAGGACAATAGCTGTGAATATGCCGCTCTTAGCAGCTGGAACAGTCACACGGAAATATGTCTCGACACTTGTGGCTCCAAGTGCTAGCGATGCCTCTTCATACTCTCTTGGCACAGCTTCAAGCGCTGAAAGCGAGACATTGATAACCGATGGCAGGATCATGACTGCAAGAACGATTATGGCCGCAAAGAGCGTAGCTCCATCAGGAACGCCGAAGATTATTCTGATACCCGGTACAAGAATAGTCATACCGACAAGACCGTAAACTACAGACGGGATTCCAGCCAGAACTCCAATGCAGAGCTCCATCGTCTCGCGCACCTTCTTTGGAGCCATCTTTGCAAGGAAAACTGCAGCAAAGAAGCCAATAGGCACTCCTATGATGATGGCACCAGCTGTACCGTAGATTGATGTAAGGATAAATGGGAGGATTCCAAATTCAGGTTCTGACGCTGTGGAAGCCCACCTTGTTCCGAAGAGAAACTCGATGGGCCCAATCTTGAAGATGGCCGGCAGGCCTGACACCACAAGGTAGATTGTGATGACCAATACCGAACCGACCGCAACAAGTCCGAGGATCAGGAACACTATATGAATCAGGTCCTCCATCAGCCTGCGGGGATTATCCTTATATCCCTTCTGGGCGATGAATTCACCAAATTTCATCAGTGGTCCCCGGTAATCACTCTGCTACAGGAACAGCACCAGCTCCAGCGATTACAGAAGCTGCGTCTACGCTTGTGCAGTAGTTGAAGAATGCCTGAGCTGCGTCTGAAAGCGGAGTCTCTGTCAGAGTTGCGAACACGAATGGTCTCTGGATCTTGTACTCACCGCTCTTTACAGTCTCTTCGGAAGGAGCAACGCCTTCAACTGTAACTGTCTTTACAGAATCGAGGTTGCTTGCAAGTGAAGCATATCCGATAGCACCTGGGTTCTGGGAAACTGCTGTGATAACAGCACCTGTTGATGTGAGCTCCTGGCTGTACTTGCAGAGATCCTCTGTACCTGTGATTGACTCGAAACCATCTCTTGTACCTGATCCTGCTTCACGTCCGATAGGAACAACTGGCGCATCTGCTCCGCCTACTTCGCTCCAGTTTGTGATCTCGCCTGTATAGAGGCCATAGATCTGGTCGATTGTAAGATCGTTTACAGGGTTGTCAGCATTGACGATGATAGCGATTCCATCGAGAGCAACGATTGTCTGTGTAAGACCAGAAGCAACCTCCTCATCCTTGAGAGCGCGAGATGCAAGACCGATGTCGCATCTGCCCTCGAGAGCGGATGTGATACCTGTTCCGCTTCCTGTCGGGTTATATGTAACATTCACGCCAGGATTGTCAGCCATATACTGCTCAGCAAGTGAAAGGATAACCTGCTCCATTGATGTGGATCCATCTGTGGAAACAGTTGCGCTGTCTTCAGAAGCGCCATTTGCGAATACTGCTGTCATTGCAAGAGCTGCAACAAGCATGATCATGAGAATTTTCTTCATTTTAAGACTCCTATAATTCATAGTCTCTAATCGTTTTCTGGCTGCATATTAATGAATCAGGATTAAGTGGTAAGTGCAGTCGTGTTAAATCTATGTAAATTATTCGGGATCCCAGCTATGAATCAGCATTATTGCCTGTGCCAGGGACAAGCTATCTCCATCATTGCCTCTATAGTGCTATGCAAAAGCCTTGTCTTCTCAGTATCCGCTGCTTTGTAATAGACCTCCTTGCCCCTGCGCACCGATACGATCAGGCCACCAGCTTTAAGCATCTTCAGATGATGAGAGACAGCTGGACTTGACATATCGACCATCGAAGAGATGTTGATCACGCACTCCTCGCAATGGCAGAGAAGCCAGAATATGCGCAGCCTGCTTTCATCTCCAAGCTGCTTGAAAATCTCTGAAAGCGTCGTAAATGAAGAGAGAGGTGGAAAATTACCAACTTCCTTCTCAAATGGTTCACCATGGTCATGTGGCAGTGATGGATACATCAATCTTCTTCCTCCTCTATGTCTTAATATAGCTATCGGCGCTTTTGCGGTAAATATGCTTGTTCCTTCATTTTTTCCTTGACAGGAGAGCAAGGGACGAATATCATCAAATCAACAATTAAGCATTTGTTTAATTGTTTTGGAGGGTTTATGAAGAAAACTTATAACATTGAAGTTGACTGTGCAAACTGCGCAAACAAGATGGAAGCCGCTGCATGCAAGACAGCTGGCGTCAAGGATTGCACAGTTAATTTCATGATGCAAAGAATGACAGTTGAGTTCGAAGATGGCGTTGACAGGAATAGCGTCATGGAGAATGTGCGATCAAACTGCAAGAAAGTCGAAAGCGACGCCGAAGTCTTCATCTGAGGTTCATATGAACAAGAAACAGAGAATCATGCTCATCCGCATCGCGCTCTCAGCGGTACTGATGATTGCATTGAATTTCATACCGGTAGAAGGGGTGCTGAGATTCATTCTGTATCTCATCCCCTACTTCATCGTTGGTTACGATATTCTCCTGAAAGCTATCAAGGGAATTTTCCATGGACAGGTGCTCGATGAATGCTTCCTGATGGCTGTAGCTACTGTCGGAGCAATCGCGCTTGCACTCTATGAAAAGAGCGGCGACTATACAGAAGCTATCGCTGTAATGCTTTTCTATCAGGTCGGTGAACTTTTCCAGAGCTATGCAGTCGGCAAGAGCCGTAAGAACATCACCGAGTTGATGGACATTCGCCCAGATTATGCAAATCTGGAGAAGGACGGAGAGATTGAGAAAGTCGATCCAGATGATGTCGGAATCGGAAGCATAATAGTCGTGCAACCTGGAGAGAAAGTACCTATCGATGGCGTTGTCATTTCCGGCGAATCCTCTCTAAACACTGCAGCCCTCACTGGAGAGAGCATGCCAAGAAGCGTGCATGAAGGCGATGAGATAATCTCAGGCTCAATCAACATGACTGGAGTGCTCCGGATCCAGACTATTAAGGAATTCGGAGAATCGACAGTATCGAAAATCCTCGATCTTGTTGAGAACGCAAGCTCAAGAAAGTCGAAATCCGAGGATTTCATCTCGAAGTTCGCAAGAATCTACACTCCAGCAGTCTGCATAAGCGCACTTGCGCTCGCACTGGTTCCGCCGCTTGTGTCAATCATCATCGGCCTAGCACCTGGATGGGAGAACTGGATATACAGAGCTCTGACATTCCTTGTCATCTCTTGCCCTTGTGCGCTCGTCATCTCCATCCCGCTTTCATTCTTCGCCGGCATCGGAGGAGCAAGCAATGCTGGCGTGCTTGTGAAAGGCTCGAACTATCTTGAGACACTTTCGAAGACAAAGATTGTTGTGTTCGACAAGACAGGAACTCTCACAAAAGGAGTCTTCGAAGTCAATGGGATACATCATGGAACAATCCCCGATGAAAAGATCATTGAATACGCAGCGCTTGCAGAGTGTGCCTCACCCCATCCTATCTCGAAGAGCTTGCAGCAAGCATATGGTGGCATCATAGACCGTTCAAGAGTCGAGGACATCAAGGAGATAAGCGGAAATGGAGTCACTGCCAAAGTAGATGGCCACAGCATCGCATGTGGAAATGACAAGCTGATGAAGGCAATCGGAGTGGAGGCAATTCCATGCCATAGCGTTGGAACAATCATACATCTCGCTATAGATGGCGCTTATGCAGGACATATCGTCATAAGCGATGTCGTGAAGCCCAATTCCACAAATTCGATCAAAGCGCTCAAGGCTGCAGGAATCCAAAAAGTTGTAATGCTTACCGGAGATTCACACAAAGTCGCTGACAAAGTCGCAGCCTCACTCGGCATAGATGCTGTATACAGTGAGCTGCTGCCATCCGACAAAGTCGATAAAGTCGAACAGCTGCTGATGGCAAAGCCACCTAAAGCGATGCTTGCATTTGTCGGAGACGGCATAAACGATGCACCTGTCCTCCGCCGTGCTGATATCGGCATAGCGATGGGCGCCATGGGTTCGGATGCGGCAATCGAAGCTGCTGATATCGTGCTGATGGATGACGATCCGATTAAGATATCAAAAGCCATCAAGATTTCAAAGAAGTGCTTGAGGATAGTCTATGAGAATATTGTCCTGGCAATTGGCATCAAGCTTATTTGCTTAGCGCTTGGCGCTGTAGGACTTGCCAGCATGTGGCTTGCCATATTCGCGGATGTAGGAGTGATGATCATAGCAGTGCTCAATGCTATCAGGGCGCTATTTGTGAAGAAGCTCTAAGATAAGGGAAGGCCCGGCCTTCCCTTTCCTAATCTTCTCCTTTGCCACGATATTTATTACAATCTGCGTGTGATTCATGAAATAGCTGAACTGGAAACAGTATTTGATGCATTCTCCCCATCCATTACAGAGAAGAAAACAAAAGACAACAGGCTGGAGAGGATGAGGCTGTTGCTTTCATTCCTTGGAAATCCGGAAAAAAGCTTCAGGACATACCATATAGCAGGTTCGAAAGGCAAAGGTTCGACAGCGGCATATCTTGCGTCCCTGCTTACAGGCGCTGGCCGACGCTGCGGGCTTTATACATCACCGCATCTATTTACAATCCGCGAGAGATTCAGGCTCTCGCAATCATTCTTCGATGATGAATTATATATAGAAGTATGCAACAAGCTTCTCGATAAAGTCTCATCATTCTCTCTTCCTGAGGAGTATGGCCCAGCAAAACCAACTGTATTCGAAATGTATACAGCTTATGGTTATATGCTCTTCAAGGAGGCAGGATGCACTGATGCTGTCATCGAGACAGGACTTGGCGGCAGACTTGATGCGACAAACACAATCATGCCAGAAGCCGTCTTGCTGACTCCCATCGAGCTGGAACATACAGATGTGCTCGGCGACACGATTGAGAAGATCGCGAGGGAGAAATCGAAGATCATCGTCAAGGATCGTCCTGTATTCATCGCACGTGTTGAAAGCGCAGCGGCAACTGTTTTCAGAAAAGAGGCTGAAAGCAACAACGCTCCCATCCATGCGTTCTGCGATGAGATCAAGAACTTCAGAACAAGAACTGAGGAAGATTGTGAAGTGGCAGCATTCACGATCGACGGACATGAATACAGCCTTAAGCTCACGATGGCGACAAAAGCCATGGCGGAAAATGCAGCGCTGGCAATTCTCGCGTCAATCAGGCTGGGATTCTTCACAGAGCATGGAATGCATGAAGCAGAGCGCATACAGCTTCCAGGACGCTTTGAGAAGCGGCATATAGGAAAGCATCTGCTCGTCATTGATACCGCTCACACAAAACACTCCGCAGAAGCGAGTGCCAATGCATTCAGATGCATATCGAAATCGGAGAAGAAAACGCTGCTTCTCGCGCTCGCACAAGGCAAGAACAGCAAAGGCATTCTCGAAGCATTGCTGCCTGTGTTTGATACAATCATCATCACGCGCACTAGCTTTTTCAAGAAAAGCGACCCTGAAGCGCTCTATAAAAACGCGAAAACGCTGTTTCCAGAAAAAGATATCGTACTGATTTCCTCCCCTGACGATGCCTTCGATAGCGCTTTAGCCCTCTCCTCTGATATACTCATCACTGGTTCTTTTTATCTCGCTTCCGAGATAAAGATGTTAAGGGATTGCTATGAGTCTTAACTGGAAGGAATTGCAGCTCATCCTCTCAGAGCTACCTCTGGAGGGAAGCTATATACAGAAGATTACGGAGCATGCTGTCTCATCTTTCACATTCTCCATGTTTTCGAAGGAGAAGAAAGCTTGGCTGCTATACACTGAGCTCTCAACGCCTTATTCAAGAATATGCCGCACAGGGATGATCAGAAAGAAGAACAAGACGATGCAGCGCTTCACACAGTATATGAACGCACATATTGTTGGCAGGAAGGTCCTCGCTGTGAAGCAATACCCCTTCGACAGGGCTGTGATGCTGGAACTTGGCAACAGCACTGATGTAATCAATATGCACATCAGGCTATATACAGGACCGGGAGCTAATATCATCATCACGGACAAGGATGATACTATCCTCGAACTTCTCTACAGACGTCCCCACAGGAACGAGGAGAAGGGAGAGAAACTCATCACAGAAGAGAGAAAGGATGAAGGAGGAAGGCACTTCGAAGTCAGAGCATATGACACAGAATCCTTCAATGAGTTCATAGACAAGACATCCTCTGAAGAATCATCGGAAGAACGGAAAGCAGAGCTCATCGAACGGCTAAAAGAGAAGAGAGACAAAGAGATCGCTTCTCTCAGAGACCGTCTCTCAAGACAGCAGAAGAGGCTTGATGAGACAAAAGGCTTTGAAAAGACGAAAGCTGTCGCAGATCTTCTCTCTGCTTCTATCTGGGCTGTGAAGAAGGGCATGAAAAGCATAGCGCTTGACAACTGGGAGAGCGGAGAGAAAGTCACAATCTCGCTCGACCCAGCCCTGTCACCAAATGAGAACCTGGAAAAGCTCTACCAGAAATACAGGAAGGACAAGCGCAGCTCGGAGCTGGCAGAGGAAGAGATCAAACGTACTGAAGATGAGATAAAAGCGACAGAAGAGAAGTATGAGGCACTTCTCTCATCTTCATCTGCTGAAAAGCTGAGAAAAGAGGTTTCGAAGCCTGAAGACAGGAAGAAGGACGATGACAAGAAACCCGGCTTGTGGCTATCTGTGCGTGGCTTCGATCTGATAGTAGGCCGCAACGCGAGGGAAAACGATGAGATTCTCCGCCGCTATACGCGTGGTTCGGACATCTGGCTGCATACGCGTGACTATGCGGGAGGCTATGTGATCATCAAAGCGCAGAAAGGCAAGACAGTCCCACTTCCCGTCCTGCTGGATGCCGCGTCGCTGGCCATACACTATTCAAAAGCAAAGAAGAACGGCAAAGCTGACCTTTACTACACTGAAGTGAAATACCTCAGAAGAGCAAAGGATGGCAAGACAGGACTCGTGCTGCCGACTCAGGAGAGGAATCTCTCCGTTACGCTGGACGAGAAACGAGTCAGGGAGATTCTTGGATGATATACCATAACGCTATTTTCTATCCCGATACAGAAGAAGAGCTGAAAAACCTGGTGCTTCCCATAAACGACAAAGAAAGCCATAAAGCTTTCATACTGCCACACATGCGCCTTGCATCGATTGCTTCTCTCTACAGGGATGCTTTCTCCTCCATTCCCAATGGAAAGCGCATCGTCGCTATTCTTCCATTGCACAGAGAGACGCTGGAAAAGGATCAAGGCAAATTCATCTTCTCCCCCAGAAAGAGAGGCGAAGAGACGCTGCTGGGCCCAGTGCAGATTGAAAGCCTTTCGGAAAATGACAGCAAAAGCTATGAAGAGGAGGAATACAGTCTGGAGCTTTTATACCCCTACGTCGCTTGTCATAACCCCGATTCAATCCTGTGCCCGCTCTTTGTAAGCATAAAGAACGCGGAAGAGATGAAGAGACTTTCATCATTTATCGCTTCACTGGATGACGGGAATACCACCTTCATAGTATCTTCAAACATGACAGGCAGAATGATGGGAAAGAATACAGCGGAAGATAGAGACAGCATGATTTCCCTTCTGGAGAGCAAAAGCCATCTGATGGATCTCTGGCAGCGCGGCAAGATCACGGCATGCGGTGCACCTGCAATAGAGGCAGTGCAAAGAGTCATCACGTCAGCGTGGCACCTCATAGGACTTTCAGATGACGAAAGCATTACAGGACATGCTGCCTTCTACGCAGATTGAGGAAAGGAATGGAAGAGATTATCAATATAGTAAGGGACGGTGAAGAGAAGACCGCAATATGGATTGGCAGCGATGATATGGGGCTCCCAAAGCATCTGATGCAAGGCATCAAGCATGACGGAATCATCTCGGATGGCAAGGAGATAAAGCCCTGGATCTGGGACGGGCTATGCGCTATCGACGGACAGAGATATGTATACTTCGCTCCATGCCGGCTGAGATCCATCTATGAACTTAGCACCAGCGCCCGGAAAGATGCACTTGTCATCGTAAGGAATATCGCATTCGCGCTTAAAGGCATGAAGAAGGATTTTCTGGATCTTATCACAGGAATCTTCCCTCTCTACAGAATCTGGATCTACAACGACACAGACGTGCTCATCATGCCTCCAGATCTTGGCGATGTCTTCACTATCATGAGGGAGGAGAAGCGCAAGGAAGATGAAGTCAACAGAATCATACAGGGAACAGCGGAGAAGCAGTTCCTGCTGATTACAGAGATGGCAGAGCTTCTCTATTATGCAGCGACAGGGCGCTTCCCGTTCTCATCAGATGCTGTCAGGGGTTCTGGATACAAAGAAGTACCGCTTTCGATGTACACAAACGAACTTCCAGAGAAGACAGAAGGCCTCATCAATTTCATCTTCCATGCGAAAAGCAGGGAGATGAGGGACATCATGGGAAACAGAGATGATGGCGAAAATCTGAACTGGTTCCTCACCCGCTCTCTCAGCCTAGAATGGCCTCTTGAGGACATCACGGCAGAAGAGAGGGACAGCAACATCGAACGGGCTGAAAGCTCTGCCGAGTTCAAAGAGTTCTTCGAAAAAAGGGAGAGCATCACAAAGCGCAATGCTTTCTGGCGCGTCAAAGGCACACTGATCATAGTCATCTCAGTGGTAGTCATCGCGGTCGGAGGCTTCCTCTGGAGCTATATCTCAAACATCCTTGAGCCACCTGCGACAAAAGACCTTGACCAGAAGGGCATCATAGAAGCTTTCTACCAGGCTCAGAACAACTGCGATCCTGAAGGAATCTCCACAGCGTTCAAAGGCTCAGATCCTCCGCAGGAGATGGAAATCATGAATCTCTACGTCGCATCGCGGACAAGAATGGCATATGAGAACTTCGATCCGCTTATCAGCGCAGATGAATGGGTTGAGAACGGCAAGCCTGCAGTACCTGCAGCGCACCTGATCTATGGCGCTGTAATCGACACAATCAAGCAGACCGGAGAGAACACATGGAGCGCTGAAGGCACCTGGTACACACCATATCCTTACAATGATGGAGAGGAAGTCACTACGAGTGAGGGAACCATGCCTGTCTACACATATGACGTAACGCAGAGCTTCACTTTCGAATGGAATGACAGGGGCTGGTGGAACATTACTGACGCTCCGATAGAGAGCGATGAATTTCTAGGCGTTGAAACTGTCGAGACATATATCCCTGAGCTTTAGATATGAAGCGATGCCATCCAGATCATCAGGATGGAAGAAACGGCAGGTGGCAAATGAACGGAAGAATGTCATCTGCCGTTTTGCATATTGCACACTTGCCCTGATGATATCATCACGTATTGTCCTGATCGATGCTTCCCCGGAGCAGGCTGCATCTATGAATTCTTTATAGCCGATTGCATGCATAGCAGGCCATGAAGAATCCGCACCTGCCCTGAAGAGTTTTTTGATCTCATCATAAAGCCCCATCTCAAACATGATGTCTACACGCTTCTCAATTCTCTCAACAAGCTCTGATTTATCGCGTACAAGGCAGATGAGAACGAAGTCAATATCATCACGCGGAGATGAGGAGACCGCGTAGGAAGACAAAGCTTTTCCAGAAGTCCTGTAGACTTCAATAGCTCTGCTGATCCTGTAAATATCATTAGGCTCGATACGTGATGCTGAGATTGGATCTATCAGCGAGAGATATTGAAAAGCCCATGCGCTTCCCTTCTCTTCGATTTCTCTCTTAACCTGCTCTCTCACAGCAGCATCGGACTGGGGCGCGGAAGATGGACCATAGACAAGCTGCTTGATGTAATAACCGGTACCTCCGGTTATCAAAGGGAGCTTCCCCCTGCTCTCGATTTCAGGAATCAGAACTTCTGCATCACGAGCAAAATCCCCGGCAGTGTACTGCTCCCAGGGATTTCTGATATCAACAAGATGATGTTTGATAAGTTTTCTCAGACGCTCATCAGGTTTGGCAGAACCGATATCCAGCCCTCTGTAAACCTGAACTGAATCTGCATTGATGATCTCAGCAGAACGGGAAAAGAGCGCTTCAGTCATACCAGTTTTACCAACTGCAGTAGGACCGAAAAGAACAACAGCCTTACTCTTCTTTGCCACTCTCTTCTTCAGTGTATTCAATCTCATCGTTGAGAGCACGTGTGAGCACAACAGAGACTACTTTCTCACCAGAATTCTCAATCTCTTTCTTCTTGTCAATCTGGGAATAGATGGCAGCCTCCTTGATGGCTACGCATGTCATCTCGTAAACATTGCCTTCTTTATCGATAAGTTCATTAAGAGGAATCACGTGAATCTCCTTATAAAAAGCCTTATTAGTTTATCAAACATATGAAGATATGCCAAGTAGCATGCAATTAACCACATAGGCGACGTTGCATAGCAAAACGCCGCCTGCACAACACGGCCTATTTCTTGCTACGGATATAGTCGAGCGCTACTCTCAGTCTTGAATCTGTCCCGCTTATAAACTGGCTATAATTGAAATCCACTTCGATATCGGGATCAATACCCTTTCCCTCATAGCTTGTTCCATCGCGATAGACAAGCTGCATGCCAGGCGTATATATCAAGCTTATATACGGCATGATCGAAGAGCTTCCGGCATTCAGATAATCCATAGGAGCAAGCGGACCATTTCCACCAGCTGTAGTTCCACCTACAAGGACGATATCTGCACCATACTCCTCCCTCATAGCCATGAAAGCCATACATGAGATCTCACTGCATGAGACTGAACGCATATTAGTCAGTACAGTTATAGGCAGATTGCTCATCACAGCATCGTTCTCAGCGTAACCAGTGATGGAGAAATCATTCCAATGAGTATAGCTATAACGGTTATCGCTCTGTTTTATTCTCACTTTCGCAATCTTAAGATTCTCAGGAATCAGGTTGCTGTAAAGAAAGTAGAAATCAAGAGGATTACCACCACCATTGCCCCTCAGATCTATGATTATTCCATTCAGGTCACTGCTTCCTTCTGCATAGCTGGAAAGAATAGAATCATATGTGGTCATCAGATTGAAGACAGCTTCAGCATACTGATTATTCTCCCCTCCGTAATAACTGGATATGAAGTAGGAAATATCGAATCCGGAGAATACAAGATAGAGGATATCATCATCAGTGATGCCAAGGAACATCGCGAAGTTACCGACATCATTGTTGTTTACAACTGTCCCTTTGGGAACTTTTAGATACCCAGACTTCTTGAAGCCATCCACAGACCCCTGTTCAAATGGCACATTCAAGCTGCTTGCAGATTCAGCACCGCTTATGCCAAATGTGTTCTGCATGATGGAGAGCGTGTTCTCTACAACGAAATCACTAGTGGCGTAAAGCTGTGAGTATTGCGGTGGAGATGCCGTGAGCATAGCTTCAAAAGCCTCATCATCAGTCATTCCTGCTTTCAGCATGGAACGATACAGAAGAGGAGAGAATGCACCAGTAAGGCTATTGCCATTCGTGATACTCAATCTATGGTGTCCGTCGTGCAAGTTCTTCACGAGATCGAAAAAGACACGCAGGGCTTCCTTGTCAGTGCTCTCTGACACTCCAATTTCTCCATACGACTCCATGATTGGCAGATTTTCTTCAAGCACATCATCCCATTCATGGCCTTCGGGTGCATCAAGGGACCAGAACACATAGTTCTTGCTCATATCAGCCCACCACGCCTCGAAAAGCTCTGCCCATGTCGTAATCGTGTCCGGAGCCCCTGGATGTTGTATATCAGGCCTGCATGAAGGGAAGACTAAAAGAAGAGCAAGAGAGATTACAATCAAAATCTTTTTCATACATCGCCCCCGAGTCTGAACATATATCCGACATCTATGCTTAACGTATCAATATAGCGAAAAACATCTTCAGCCACTTTCTTGTCAAGAGATGTGAAGGAATACTGATACCTTGCAGAAAGATAGAGCTCACCGCTCTCATCAAAGCTGTATGCCACACCTGCTTCTGCAAGGAAACCAGAATCGAAGAGATTATCGTACCTGCTATCAAGTTCAACAGTTTCCCAGAAATCATTATTATCTTCAGGCCTTGTCAGGAACCCAGAAAGCTGGACATGCCCTGATTCAATTTCCATGAATCTTGCTCCGATGTAAAGTCCAACTCCCAGATAACTTCTTATTCTCTCATTTCCAATAGAGAACCTGAGAGAAAGAGGAATCTCCAGATAGTGGTTCACATTCCTTGCCCTATAGAATTCAAAAATGTCTGTATCTACTTTTGTAATGTAGTTATAAGGCTTGCCGATATAACGCAACCCTGAAGAGATGCTGAACCAATCATTGACTCTGTATTCAACAGGCACTGCCAGCTCAAATGCATGTCCAAGTTCAAAATGCCGTGTAGCCCTCTCCCCTCCTCTCTGATCATAAAAGCCCATTGTATAGCCAGCTTCAGCTCCGATAGCCCACGAAAAAGCCCATACAGATGACACAAATATGAGCGAAAGAAGCAATAGCATCATTATCTTTCGTCGCATTTTATTTATCGCATCCAATCATTATCTGTGGAATTCGTATCCAACAATGCTGACTCCGTCGAAAAAAGAAAGAGATTCTTCCGGTAATGTATAGTAGCGCAGATTCACGTCCACATTCTTTGACTCTCCTGCACTGTTCTGTACCGTGACAGTAATCGTTGTGGTAATAGGATCAGTCTGGGAAACCCCTGTCACCTTTGCATCATAAATATATTCAGTATCAGGATGCTCAAGATCAACGTTTCGGAATGCTACATATTCTTCAATTGGCATATAGCCTTGCGCTTCAAGTCCTTTCACTACAACAGTGCACGAATCTGCCGTGATGTGTATTCTGTTGGCAAGTCCATTTGAAAGCGGAACGCTAAAACCACCTTCTTCGATAGGATCATCTGCAATCCAGGTACCCTGCATCCCTTTTGGATATAAATCGGATGTCGTATCGTTGCCTCCAAAATCACAAGAAGCAATCACAACTAGCATTGCTATTATCGTAGTTACATATAATATCCGCTTCTTCATACATTATCCTCCCTTATATAAATAGTCGCAGTATCCGTCGAAACAATCACGTCATCTGTCTCTGTGAAATCGTGAAAGACACAGAGAATGGAACATAATCACACATTCATCCTTATGATTGCACTTATTATCAGTCTCTTCAACTGAAACTGCACCTGAACATGGAGTGAAAATAAAAGCATCTTTCCCAACATCACTATCAAGGATGTTGGCATTATCTCCAAATGGAAATACCTGTTTCCATGCCTCCGATATAAGATAATGACACCAGAGAAAGTAAACTGAAATATACACAGAATAGAAGCCAAATCAAGTGAGTAGCATGAAGCTATGTTTGTTTTCATGATTACTAAAATCATCTTCGCAAACTGCCATCTCGATACAGCTACATCATTGATAAGACAAAGGCCAGCAAGTTACCCTGCTGACCCCAGAAATACTTGGAGAGATAGAACGTTGTCTTCTCTCAATAACCTATTTCATTCGAGACCTCACCGGGTCCCTCTCTCCGCCCACGAGTTGTCCCCCGCGGCATACTTCCGCTTGTATTCCCTCACTGTGTATGTGTTCAGCCCGGCAATACGTGCAGTCGCTTTATATCCGTATCCCTGCTCAAAGAGCTTCAGACATTCCTGACGCTTCTCGTTCGGAATCCTCTGACGGAGGTACAAGGTTTTCTCTTCCATCTTCGTCCTCCTTATGTCTGCCTGCCAGAACGGCAGGCAGGATTCCTAACGATTACTCGCCATCAGCTTCAACAATAACAGTTGTGAAAGACTTCTCGAATGTAAGTGTTCCGACTGTTGCCTTGACTGTGAACTCTGTTCTTCCCAGTGCTGCTTCTGTAAGATCAAGATCTGCAGGTGCTGTGAATACATAGCCATCGCCTGTTGAAGTGTAATCAAGTGGTGTAGAAGCTGTTGAACCACTTGCATAGACAGGTTTTACAGTGAAATCTGCAGCAATTTTTTCCTTTGTGTAGTCGCCCTGCTCAAGTGTTGCAGGAATATTAGCGAATGTGAGATCGATGATTGACTCATCTGCAACATCTACATTTAAAGCTGCTGCTGTGTCAGAAACACCGATTCCAAGCTCACTTGCTGCATCAGATGCTGGAATGTACTTTGCTGTCAGAGATACTGACGATCCAGTTGGCGGGATTGTGATTGTTTCAATGTTAATGATTGTTGCATTGTTCTCACCTACATATACAACCTGTGCTTTAGGAACAACAGATGTCTCGCCATTGTCCCATGTTGCTTCCATGTAGACACCCTTTGCCTTTGTATCATCGTAAGCAAGCTTGTTGTTTGTTGTTGCATTTCTGTAGACTTTGTAGCCATCTGTTGCCTTGAGCTCAAGTTCTTTGATGTAGTTTGGAACAAGTGTTACTGTGTATTCGCCTGCATCCACGTTAGCATACTTCACTGCTACAGTTCTTGATGCAGAACCAGCCTCGACTTCCACAGCTGTAAGCTCCCATGTACTACCAGATTTGAAACCTGCTGTGACAGCCTTGGAATCGATATCGCTGTATGCGAATGTCTTCTCACCAGCTACCTCATTCTCATCTGTATACTTCACAGTGAACTGAAGACCTGTAAGGTCAAGTGACTTGTCCTTGTATTCATCCTTTGAATCGTTTGCACTAACAGCCTCAATGTACTCTTTTACAGTCACATCATCTGCGTCGATAGTAACTGAACCTACTGTAGCAAGGTTGAAGTCAAGCTCAACAGATATGTCGGATCCCTTGTATTTACCAGTGATTTTATCAGTTTCTTTTGCATCAGCTGGAACAACAAGTGAATCGAACACGATATCGCTTGCAGCAACATCTTTAGTTCTGCCATCATACATCAGTGCAGTGAATGTATAGTCACTAAGACTTACAGTCTCACCAGGAAGATATGCTGTTTCAGTTACCTGTGTAGCATAAACATCTCTGATATAATCAACGGATGCGGTTCCACCCTCGCATGCTGTGAATGCGAAAAGCATCAGAGCAGCAAGTACTCCAATCAGAATCGATTTTTTCATATCGTTTCTTTCCTCCAAGATTGTTTAACTGCTAATAGCCTACCCCCCCCGGTAGCGCTTTGTCAAGATATTTCTCAATTATTTTTGAAGTTTTTTCTCAGAGGATTAGGCTGCCAGGACAACCGACAACCTATGATGATTACAACGATTCTTTTTTCTTTACCGCTTCTATGATGATATCAACAATCTCTTCAGGGGATTTATCGTCTGTTGCGATTACGATGTCCGCGGTCTCTTCAGCGCTTGTATTGTCTATGCCATAGATCTTCATATAACGAGCTGAATCATGGCTGTCCCGCTGCACTGTCTGATTATAGCGCTCCTCAAATGTACCGCCCTCCCTTCTGAGGATCCTGTTCGCTCTCGTCTCTGCAGAAGCTGTCAGATAGACTTTCAGATCCGCATCGCGGAGCATCCAGATAGCGAGTCTAGACCCAAGAACGCAATCAGGAAGCGCCATAGCCACCTCAACCTGTCTTCTGTCGAGTTCTCTGTCAATATTATAATCACTCTCTGCCAAGCGACAGAAATCCCAGAAATCCATACCCCGCTCTTCTGCCATCTGGCGAAAAGTGAAGTTGATCATCGGATAACCCAGCTTCTCTGAAAGCAGTTTCGTAACTGTAGTATTGCCACAGCCGCTTCTTGATGAAATAGCTATTCTCATTCGATATTCCTTATCTGTTCTCTGATATTCTCCACATCATCTTTCATGCTGACAACAAGCAGGTTGATCTCCACAAGCTGGCTCTTGGAAGCAATCGTATTGCACTCTCTCTGCATTTCCTGGCATAGGAAATCAAGCTTTTTGCCAACTGGCTCCGATGAGGCAATAAGCTTTCTGTATTCCGCGATGTGAACAGACAGCCGTGAGACTTCCTCATTGATTGAATAACGCACAAGAATAGCTCCCAGCTCAGTCATGAACGCTGACTCATCCGCCTTATCCCCAGTAAGCTCCTCATACTTCTCAACAAGGAGCTTTCTATAGTGCTCTTCAAGCTCCGCAGAGCGTTCCCTGATTTTCTCAAGCGATGAAACGAACTGATTGCCAAGACGTTCCAGATCCTGCCGTGTGCCCTCGCCTTCCCTTTCCTTGCCTATGGAAAATGCATCAAGCGCTTCTTCAAGAACAGAGAGCACGCCCTCTTTATACTTTGACGAATCGATGTCATTCTGGCGTACGATTATCCCATCGACAGCAGCGTAATCAGAGAGGACTGGAGATGGTGTATCCGTCAATGCTGCAATACGTTCATAAGCTTCTTTGTAGGAAGCAAGCAAGCCTTCATCAATAGTGAACTTCACATCGCTTCTGACAACGATAAGCTTCAGCATAATCTCTATTCTGCCTCTTGCTGCCCTCTCCTTTATCTTCTCATCAACCATGCTCTCGTACTCAGAGAGGCTCTGTGAGATATTATGGACTATATCAAGATAGCGGCTATTATACCCACGGACCTCGCACTCGATAGCATATTCATCTGTACGGAAGAATGCGTGGCCGTAACCTGTCATACTTTTCATAGATCACCTCTAATTCGGATTGTATCGTATGGTGACAATCCGATGGAAAGTCTCTTCAGCAGCTTTTGCAAGTTTTTCCGCTTCTTCATCATTAGAAGCGATGAATGCTGCTGACAAGCGTCTAGGAACTGGGGAGAAGATGATGCTATCGATACGCTTCATGAACGCTTTCTCATCTTTTCCATCCTTGTTGGCGAGGATTATCAGATAGGAAGCAGAAGATAAAGCATTGGCCCATGCATATGAGTCTGCAAAAACACCACGCTCTGGCACGAAAAGACAGATGCAAGGCTTATTCTCTTCAAGCACTTTTCTTGCTTCTTTAGGCTCCCTGACAATGTATTCAGTACCGATAGATGTGAAAAATGAGGGTACAGGCTGCTGTATCCTCACTTTCTCACTCTTTTTCTTCCAGAATGGAGTCATCTTACTTGGAAAGCTTTGCGTTGCATTCCTTGCAGATCTTGACTTTGTTTCCGTCAATCTCTTTCTCGTAAAGGCACTTGATTGCAGTCCTCTTGCAGACTGGGCATGTTGCTCTGCCATTGTTGAACTGATCGCGGATACCTGTTCCTCTATGTGCTTTGGACATTTTCTTCTCCTTATACAGTATCGGTTTCCAATAGACTATATCCTAACGAGGCACTTGGGGTCAACTCGTCGCATTGAATCAAAAATAATCTAACCGTAGCAAAAGCTGAAAATCAAAATTATTTCTAACCATAGCAGTAAGAGATGCCAGATGCTGTATGCATGAAAAGGATACATCATATGGCAAGGTCTTCCGTAGAG
>JADIMT010000067.1 GCA_017694595.1 Candidatus Ornithospirochaeta stercoripullorum
CAGTATACCTGTGATACTTGCCTCGTTTACTCATCTGTCCCTTCTCCTTCTGTTACCTCCTTTGGCTCTGTGGTACAGAAGGTGTTACCTAAATCGGGTTCAGATCATCCGAACACACTTACAGACAAGCCCTGTCCCTTCACGGAAAATACATTGGACACTGATGCAAGAGGATGCTAACGATAAGGTATGAAAAGAATCGCAATGCTCTTCTTCTCTTTCCTCTGCGTCTGTTCGCTCCATGCGGCATTAGATGCCAACGCAATAGCACAGCCATCTGCCGTCATCTTCAACTGGAATGAAGTGGATGGGGCTGAATATTATGATATATACAATGAAGATACATTTATAGTAAGGCTTCCTTACGATACGCTTTCATATAGAAAGGATAACTTACTTTCCAATACCTCATACAACTTCTCTATCGCTGCCCGTGACAGTGAGAACAACACGCTAGATGCCTCGTTCCTGACAATCCATACAGACTGCTGGGACGGCATTTATGAATGGGTAAACAGAACTGACAAAGACAACAGAGGCAGAATGAAGAATCTCAGAGTCAGAGTTGAGACTGCTTATGATCCTGAGTTCGGCCAGTACCACAAGCTGTATATGCCCATGGATGATGGCAGCGAAACAAAGATCTTCCCGCTCTATGATTTCTCAGACCCACGTGCAGGAGAATGGGTGGATTATAAAGACAAAGGGGAAGCTGGCACATCATATAGAATCAATGCGGACAAGCTGAACACATCGGTATTCAATCCATCGAAATGGCGTCTGGATAAACTCACTATAGGAAACGATTATGGATCTGCTTATGTGCAGTCACGTGCTTTGGGAATCACCGCAGATACAATCTCATCATATCATTTCTTCATAGAAGATGGCATGAAGAAGATGGAATACAGAACGGAAGGCAAAGGCATTGCGGCTTCCATTCTTTTCAAGAACCCAAATCCAGGCGAAGGAGGGTCTTTCATACTTGTGAACACTGCTTCATAGAAGCTTTAAGGGGGCTGTTCAAAAAGTCTAGGCTTTGAAGAACAGCTCTTTTACTTTGTCTCCATCAGATGTACTACAGACAATAACTCTTTATAACAAAAGCACTCATTGGGAATCGAACCCTCTGCGTGCCGTGGTAGAATGATGTTTGGAGACACATCTACCATGAATGAGTTTAGCACAAAACATGGTTTATTGGCCTATTGCTTCAATATACAAGCGAAGGGAAAGGCAAAACCTGATGAAATCATTTACATTTGTAGGATTCGTTAATGTAGGTTGCTATAGTTATACACAATGTGAGACAAGAATCATCATAATTGATAATTTTTTCCAACTATTAGAAATACAGAATACAAAGGCTTTTTTCTGATAGATATGAAATATAAGAGGGCTGCCCTCAAGTCATATACTGACTTTTTGAACAGCCTCTTAAGCTTAATAGAAAAGAATATCAGAGTAAGTCGGGAACGGCCAGTATGACTTGTCCGTGATGCTTTCAAGCTTATCGCTGAGCCCTCTCGCATCCTCCATCAGAGGGATGATGCAATCTGCAGCGTAGAATGCGGCCTTCTCTGTCCCTTCCGGGCTTTCTGCTATGCACTTGTCGAGTTCATCGCATTTCGAAAGAAGCTCATTGGCAAGAGAGCTGACACTACTGCATAGCGCTTTGTCAGCTTCGGAGGTAACTCCGATCTCCTTCTTCACCTGCACAGAAGATGCGAGTGATGATGAGAAGCGAAGCACTGCAGGAAGAACCTGGCGGCGCAGGATTTCAAGCATCGTTGAAGCCTCGATATGTATTGCCTTCTGATACTCATCAAGAGAGATCTCGAGCCGGGACTCCATCTCCTCCCTTGTGTATATTCTATGACGGCTGAAGAGCGCGATATTCTTCTCATCGCAGTAGTGGACAAGCGCATCCGGAGTCCTCTTGTAATTCGCAAGTCCCCTTCTCTCAGCTTCTTCCTCCCACTCTTTACTATAGCCATTGCCGTTGAAAAGGATCCTTCTATGGGCTTTAAGCTCTCTTCTTATCAGAGCAGAAAGGGATGCATTGAAATCCGCAGCACCTTCCAGCTCATCACAGAACGACGCAAGCGCATCTGCAACTGCTGTGTTAAGCATCACGTTCGTGCAAGCGATGTTGAAAGAGGAACCAGGCATACGGAACTCGAACTTGTTTCCTGTGAATGCAAATGGACTTGTCCTGTTTCTGTCGGAGTTATCGCGGGCGAGCTTCGGAAGCACGCTTGTCCCGATATCCAATCTCATCGATGAGGTTTTGCCGCTCAGCGGCTTGTCATCGACGATGGAAGAGATGACGGACTCAAGCTCGTCTCCGACGAAGATTGAGACAATCGCTGGAGGTGCTTCATTAGCTCCGAGACGATGGTCATTGCCAGCGCTTGCCACGCTTATACGAAGCAGGTCCTGATACTCATCAACAGCTTTTATGATAGCCGTAAGGAAGAGCAGGAACTGAGCATTAGCCTCTGGAGTCCTGCCAGGATCAAGGAGGTTCTCACCGTCATCAGTGCTCAAAGCCCAGTTGTTATGCTTGCCAGAGCCATTGATGCCTTCGAAAGGCTTCTCATGCAGCAGACAGGCAAAACCATGACGCTCAGCAACCTTCTTCATCATCTCCATCGTGAGCTGATTAGCATCAGTTGCTTTATTCGCATTGTCATAGATTGGAGCCATCTCATGCTGGCATGGGGCAACCTCATTGTGCTCTGTCTTTGCAGTTATTCCCAGCTTCCATAGCTCTTCATCAAGATCTGCCATAAATGCTTTAACACGGGGCCTGATGGAACCGAAGTAATGATCTTCCATCTCCTGTCCTTTTGCAGCTGCAGCACCGACAAGAGTGCGTCCAGTAAGCTTGAGATCAAGACGCTTTGCAAAATCATTCTTATCAATAAGGAAGTACTCCTGCTCTGCCCCGATAGTAGCATTCACTCTCTTCACGTTCTTTCCAAAGAGTGACAACGCCCTGACAGCTTCCTTGCTGATGACATCCATGCTTCGCAGAAGCGGTGTCTTTTTATCGAGAATCTGTCCTGTATAGGAGCAGAAAGCAGTGGGGATGCACAATGTATCATCCTTTATGAACGCATAGCTTGTAGGATCCCAAGCTGTATATCCACGCGCTTCGAATGTAGCTCTAAGTCCACCGGAAGGGAATGATGATGCATCAGGCTCACCTTTGATCAGCTCTTTGCCTGAAAAATCCATGATGACGCTGCCAGACTTATCTACAGTCAGGAAGCTATCATGTTTCTCTGCAGTTACACCTGTCATCGGCTGAAACCAATGAGTGAAGTGCGTTGCACCTTTGCTGACAGCCCACTCTTTCATAGCAGCAGCTACGATATCTGCAACATCTTCATCGAGAGCTTTGCCTTCAACCATTGTATTCTTCAATGATTGATATACCTTTTTCGGAAGCATTTCTCTCATAATGTTATCATTAAAAACCATGGATCCGAACATTTCAGGAACATTCATAATACACCTCCTATGATAACTCACTGACTATGCTCATTGCCGCATCAGACAGGCTGATACGGTTATTCATCGCTTTTTTCTCTATATATGCATGAGCTTCCTGCTCGCTCATAGCTTTGTTCTTGGCCAGAAGGCATTTAGCCTCAGTCAGAAGCTTCTCATTCTTCAGCCTTTCAAGAAGTTTCCTGTTCTTCTCTTCCGCCTTATGAACCTTTTCCCTGGCAACACGTACGGAGCGGAGAACGGAAGCAAAACCCTCACGACTGTTGCTGGAGACATAGATTCCGTACTTCCCCATCACCTCTGCCATGTTCCCAACGAAGCTGTCAGGAACAATCAAGATCGTGTCCACACCCTCCCCTGAAGCGAAGAGTGCAACCTCTTTCGCGGACCCTGCTGGAAGCGGAGAGACGACGATGACAAGAGAGAATGAGATATCAAGGATCTTCATCCTTGCCTCTTTGGCGTTCTCCGCCCTGATCAGCGTATAGCTTCCCAGTGCAAGCATTCTCTTGATTTCATCGCAAGCAGAACGTTCTGCAACCACCAGCACCGTTTCCATAATGCCTCTATATAAAGCGGAAATACCGTCTGAGCAGAGCCTCATGGCTCCTGCCTTCCTTTTCGCACTCCTCAGCATCTTCCGCTCTGTCAGAGAGGAATGTGCTGACTATCCGTTCAGGGATCACGCTACGGATGAACTCGCTCCTCCTCGCTTCTTCCACCGCTTCAGAAAGGTTCTTGGGAAGCCTTTCTGAAAGCGGCGAGGAAAGCATGTCTCCAGTTGCCTCCGCAAAAGCGACCTGCCTTTCAGCGATGCCCTCGAAGCCCGCTGAGAGAAGGAGGGAAATAAGGAGGTACGGATTAGCAGCTGGATCAGGGCTTCTAACTTCCATACGTGACTCAGACCCCTCTGCATATGGTATGCGTACAAGCGTCGATCTGTTCTGATGGCTCCATGAGACTGTGGAAGGAGCTTCAAACTGCCCAAAGCGCTCATAAGAAGAAACAAGCGGATTTGAAAAAACCGTAATCTCCTTCATGCGTCTCAGGATACCCGCCATGAATGACATAGCTTTTGCCTCTTCTTTCTCGAAAAGGTTTTCTCCATTCTCATAGAGAGATAGGTTTATATGAAGACCATTTCCACTCTCATTCTCTATAGGCTTAGGCATGAAAGAGGCATAAAGCCCATGCAGCTGTGCAATAGCTTTCACAGCTGTCTTGAAAGTCATCAGATCATCTGCAGCTTTCAGCGGCGATGAACAGCGGAAGTCAACTTCATTCTGACCAGGTCCATGCTCATGATGGCTACGCTCTGGCTTGATTCCCATATTCTCAAGAGCAAAGCAGATCTCCCTTCTGACATTCTCTCCTCTGTCGAGAGGAGCCATATCGAAATAACCAGCCTCATCGAATGGATTGAGTGTAGGATAGCCCTTCTCATCTGTCTCAAAAAGATAGAACTCGCATTCAGGACCTACCAGGAATGAATAGCCTGCGCTGCGGCTGCTTTTCTCTATCTCAGAGAGCAGATAACGGCCATCACCTTCAAAAGGCCTCCTGTCAGGATAGGTGATATAGCAATAGAAACGTGCAACAGCCCTGTCTGAGGGTCTCCACGGAAGGATGGAAAAAGTATCCAGATCTGGGAAGAGAAGCAAATCTGATTCGCTTATGTTCAAGAATCCCCTGATAGCGGATGCATCGAACGAGACTCCATGCTCAACAGCATGTTCAAGCTCATCTGCCATAATCGCGATATTCTTCTGCCTGCCGGAAATATCGCAGAAAGCCAGGCGTATGAATTTAATCTCATATTCAGCCAAGAGCTGCTTGATACCCTCGAAGTCCATAACTCCTCCATTAACGGAAAAAGCGCCACAGATATAACTCTGCAGCGCCTTTGCTGTACAGGCCAATAGTAGGCATTTTCAGCTATGAACGTCAAGAGAGTTTATGCATAAAATTGCATTTTTATTCTGGTTATATTCTTTCATGCAATTGACAAAGGATAAAAATATAACGTAAAACGTAACGAAAGGAACAAGGACGTTCTAAGAGAAGATCTTAGTGCGTCCTTTTTTTTATTCAGAGGTCGATATGAAAAGAGAAGGAGAAGTACGAATCAGCTCAGGCTGTGCTATAAGCGGCATATTCTGCAGGGATGGCAAAAGGATTTCTGGAGAAGCTATCAGGAAAAGCATCGCTGTAATGCACAACAGATCCAACGGCTTGGGCGGAGGCTTCGCGGGCTATGGAATCTATCCGCAATACAAAGATTACTATGCGTTGCATATATTCTACGATTCCCAATACGCAAGGGAAGAGACAGAGCGGTTTCTCGATAAACGCTTTGATATCATAAACCTCTCAAAGATCCCGACAAGGCAGATTCCCCAGATTTCAGATGTCCCCCTAATCTGGCGCTATTTCGTCTCACCGCTTCCGCATCTGCTTCAGGACAGCCAGCTGGACGAAGATGAATACACTGCAAGGACGACGATAGCTATAAGCGACACGATCAATGGTGCCTATGTCGTCTCATGCGGCAAGGACATGGGAGTCTTCAAAGCTGTAGGCTATCCTGAAGATGTGGCGAAGTTCTACAGGCTTGAGGAATATGAAGGATATTCATGGACAGCTCATGGCCGCTATCCGACAAACACTCCAGGCTGGTGGGCTGGCTCGCACCCATTCTCTCTCCTGGATCTCAGTGTAGTGCACAACGGTGAAATCTCATCATACGATGCCAACAGACGCTCTGTAGAGATGTATGGATATTCTTGCAATCTGCTCACAGACACAGAGGTCATCACATATATTCTTGATTATCTGACAAGGAAGCAAGGACTATCGATGAAGGAGAGCTCCGAAGTGATTGCAGCTCCATTCTGGACGACTATCGCAATAAAGTCCGAGAAAGAGCATATCAGGCTCTCATACCTACGGAAGATGTTCTCATCATTTCTGATAACCGGACCTTTCTCAATTCTTGTGGGTTTCAAAGATGGCATGATGGCTCTCAATGACAGACTGAAGCTGAGAAGCCTTGTTGCGGCAGAAAAAGGCAGAACTGTCTACTTCGCTTCAGAGGAAGCAGCCATAAGAGCGATTGAGGAGAACCCTGAAAGAATCTGGGCACCGCGCGGAGGAGAAGCCGTAATCGTGAAGCTTGATGGAGAGAAGACAAATGAATAGAAGATATAGAATCAGGAAAGATGACAGCTGCATCTCCTGTCTGAGATGTGCAAGAGAATGCTCATTCGGCGCTATCGAAATCAATAATGGCAATACGCTGTCATTTAAACACGACAAGTGTGTTGACTGCCAACGCTGCGTCTCTTTCTGTCCAACTGGTGCTATTTATATCACAGAGGATGAGAATCGATTCAGAACGAACTCCGTCTTCTCTGATAACGACATCAAGGAAATACTGCTGCAAGCAGAGACAGGTGGAGTGCTTCTATCTTCAATGGGGGCTGCAGGAAGCAATGTGCCAATCTATTTCGACAAGCTGCTTCTCAACGCAAGCCAAGTGACAAATCCATCGATAGATCCACTGAGGGAACCTATGGAGACTGCAGTATTTCTAGGACAGAGACCGGAGGGAATCGAGAGGGACAAGGACGGCAGTCTCATAGATAACCTTCCACCGCACTTGGAACTGAAGACTCCAATCATGTTCTCCGCAATGAGCTATGGCGCTATCAGCTTGAATGTGCATAAAGCATTAGCAATGGCTGCAGAAACTTTGGGCACTTACTGGAACACGGGCGAAGGTGGTCTTCACGGGAGCCTCTACCCTTACAAGAAAAACACGATCGTGCAAGTCGCTTCTGGCCGCTTTGGTGTCCACGAGACTTATCTCAACACAGCTTCCGCGATCGAGATAAAAATCGGACAGGGTGCTAAGCCCGGCATCGGAGGTCATCTTACAGGAAAAAAGATCATCGGAGATGTCTCCAAGACGAGGATGGTACCGGAAGGCTTGGATGCTATAAGTCCAGCCCCACATCATGACATCTACTCAATAGAGGATCTTGCACAGCTTGTCATGTCGATAAAGGAAGCAACTGACTACAAAAAGCCAGTGATTGTAAAAGTTGCTGCAGTGCATAATATCGCACCGATTGCTTCAGGTATCGCCAGAAGCGGTGCAGATATCATTTCAATCGATGGTTACAGAGGTGGCACGGGCGCAGCACCAAAACGCATCCGCGACAATGTCGGTATTCCAATCGAGTTCGCGCTTGCTGCAGTGGACCAGAGACTGAGGGAAGAGAGAATCAGGGACAGAGTGAGCATCATCGCATCCGGAGGCATCAGGAACTCGGCAGATGCCATCAAAGCAATCGCGATAGGCGCTGATGCAGTCTCTATCGGAACAGCTGCCCTTTGCGCTCTCGGATGCCATATCTGCGCATCTTGCCATACAGGTAAATGCGCATGGGGCCTAGCTACGCAGGATCCAGAGCTGACAAAGCGGCTTGATCCGGAAAAGGGGGCGGAGAAGCTGGTCAACCTCGTCAATGCATGGACACGCGAGATGAAGGAAATCATGGGTGGCATGGGCATCAACAGCATTGAAGCGCTTCGTGGAAACAGGAGCGCTTTGAGAGGCGTCGATCTCAATGTCAAGGAGCTTGAGATACTCGGAATCAAATATGCAGGAGAATGATATGAGGACTTTCGATATACGAAAAGACAGTTGGGATACAATCAGGAAGCATGAGAATGAGAATATAACAATCACAGGCTGCCTGGGAGAAAGATACATTGGCTGCGGGATGAAGGATGGTACCATCCACATTGAAGGGACACCTGGCAACGCGCTTGCAGCTTATCTCGACGGAGGCACAATCTACGTGGATGGCAATGCCCAGGATGCCACTGCTGATACAATGAATGCTGGTTTAGTCGCTATAAAAGGTTCTGCGGGCGACGCTCTCGCTTATGGCATGAGAGGCGGAAAAGTCTATGTACTCGGCGATGCCGGCTACCGCGCCGGTGTGCACATGAAAGCATATGAAGAGAACAAGAGCATCCTCGTTATCGGAGGCAGGACTGGATCTTTTCTGGGAGAGTACCTTGCAGGTGGCATCATCGTCGTGCTAGGACTCGGGGATGAAGATGAGGATATCACAGGGTACTTCTGCGGCAATGGCATGTACGCGGGGACAATCTATCTGAGAACCAACAAAACTCCATTGAATCTCTCCGATAAGCTTGTAAAGCGCGAGGTGACAGAAGAAGAGAAAAATCGCGTGCTCCACCCTATCATCAGCGATTTCGCTTCTGTCTTCTCGCTCTCCCTGGAGCATTGTCTTTCATCTTCGTTCATTGCGATCGAAGCCGATAAGTCCAAGACGTATAGCCAGCTATACGCAGCAGTTTGAGATATGTGTACAATATTTGCTTATAAAGGCAAAGCTATAAGCCTTGCTGAGATTAAAGAATATCTGAAGAGAACGCACCGAAGGGGCCCTGATTGCGAAAGAATACTCGCGCTGGACAGTGACACTTTTCTCGCCTTCCAGCGTTTGTCGATTATGGGCATAGACGAAAGAGGCATGCAGCCTTTTGAATACAAGGGAATGTACAGCCTCACGAATGGTGAAATCTATGGATTCAGGTCCATCAGGAAAGAACTGGAGAAAGAAGGTTACCACTTTCATTCCGACTCCGATTGCGAGACTGTCCTCTATCTTTACGACAAATATAAAGAGAAGATGTTCTCACTGCTCGATGCAGAGTTCGCAACAGTTATCTATGACAGAGAGGATGGATTCATAGCAGCCCGTGACCCTATCGGAATCAGGCCGCTGTTCTACGGCTATGACAAAGATGGTTCGATTGCATTTGCAAGTGAAGCTTGCCTCTTACCATTCTGCTCCACAGTCCTTCCATTCCCGCCAGGACACTATTACAAAGATGGTAAGTTTATATGTTACCGCGATATATCTGAAGTGAGAACCTACAGATATGAAAGCGAGGAACAAGTAACAGATTCCATCAGAGAAAAGCTAATCGAGGCTGTTGGAAAACGTCTTGATTCAGACACGCCTGTAGGCTTCCTCCTATCTGGAGGGCTTGACAGCTCCCTCGTCTCATCGATTGCGACAAGGCTGCTGAAGAAACCGATACGCACATTCTCGATTGGAATGGACAAAGACCCAATCGATGCCAAGTATGCAGAAGAGACAGCAGTATTTCTCCATGCTGAACATACCCATGTCACGATGGATGCGAAGGAAGTCATCGAGGTTCTCCCTGAAGTAATCAACTCGCTAGCAACTTATGATATCACGACAATAAGAGCCAGCATCGGCATGTACATCCTCTGCAAATACATCCATAAACATACGGATATCAAAGTACTGCTTACTGGAGAAGTCTCTGACGAGCTTTTTGGCTACAAATATACTGATTTCGCGCCATCGCCAGAGGAATTCGAGAAAGAGAGCCAGAAGCGTGTGCGGGAGCTATATGCCTACGATGTGCTTCGCGCTGACAGATGTATCGCAGATAATAGCCTAGAAGCGAGAGTACCATTCGGAGACCTCGATTTCGTCTCATATGTGCTTTCAATAGATCCTAGAATGAAGATGAATCATTCAGGACATGGTAAGTATCTGCTGCGAAAGGCGTTTGAAAATGGAGACTGGCTTCCACATGATATCCTCTGGAGAGAGAAGGCGGCTTTCAGCGATGCTGTCGGACACAGCATGGTAGATGAGCTTAAAAAGCATGCCGAAGAGGTCTACAGAGGCAAGGATTTGCAAAAGGAATACATGAAGTATCCGGAAGATGGCAGGCCATTCACTCCCGAATCGCTTCTATATCGTGAGATATTCGAGAGCTACTACCCTGGGCAATACAGAATGATACCTGGCTTCTGGATGCCGAACAAAGCCTGGAAGGGCTGTGATGTCAACGATCCATCAGCCAGAGTGCTCTCAAACTATGGCAAAAGTGGAGAGTAGTTCACCTATCACCTTTGTAATCGAGAGGCATACTTTCCCATCTCTTCTTCAGCACGAAGGCTATATCCTTCGGCTGACGCTGGCGGGTAAAGATGCCTTTCTTGTTTCCGTTGACTCTCATCAAGCCTTCTGTCGTCTGGAAATCCGCGAATGCCCAAGCCTGCTCTCCACGTACGAAATCATAGGAGTCAAAGACTCGATGAAGCATCTCGAAGACTTCTATCTGATACTCCTGCGTCCACATCACTGATGGAAGCTTATGTTCCGAAGAGAGCGTGTCAGCACCATATTCAGAGAAGATGAACGGCTTGCCAAGATTGAGCGCTTTCCACTTCTCCATCTCTGCGACGAACTTAGCTTCTGCATCGCTTATCTCGTATCCACCGAGTATATACCAGCCGTAGTATCTATTGAGAGCGATGAAATCTGAAAGATGATAGCACTTGCATCTCTCAGGACTGGAGCTGACTTCCATAGCAAACGTCCTGGGCCTATGCTGCGGATCAAACCTCTTTGCAGCTTCAAAGAGCTTCTCGAAGTACGGGAGGCTATTCTCATCAGTCGATTCAGGTTCATTGAGCAAGCTCCATGCGACTACCGATGGATGGTTCTTGTCGCGCACAATCATCTCTTCAATAGCTTTCAGATGCTTTTCGAGAAGTATTGGTGTGGTCGGCTTTGAGAAGAACGACTTAGCGCCTTTGCCCGTTCCTGCATCGAGGAAGTTTGACAAGCTCTCAAAGAGCCCTACCGCTGGCACCTCATCGATTATCATGAAGCCTTCTCTATCAGCTTCTCTGTATATTTCCTCGTCATATGGATAATGGGAGGTGCGGAAGGAATTCGCGCCAATCCATTTCATAAGCTCAAAATCCCTCTTCATCACCCCGATATTGAAACCACGGCCTACGATATCGCTATCTTCATGCTTTCCAAAGCCTTTGAAGTAGATGGGACTGCCATTGAGAAGGATCTTTGTCCCTTCGATCTTCACTTCCCTGATTCCAATCGGCATCTCATAGACATCAAGAAGCTTATCGCCATCTCTCAGCTCTATTCTAAGCGTGTAGAGATAAGCGTTTCCAACCTGCCAGAGATGAGCATTCTCAAGCTTAATCACCCCGCTCCCACCTTTCGAAGAAGCTTCTTTCTTTCCATCCTCATCGAAAAGAGAGAGAACAACATCTGCATCCCCGGTTGTCCTAATGGAGTATGTTATCTCAGCATGCTCACCATCGACTGCATAAGAGAGATCTACATCCTCGACAGCAATCTTCGGAAGAGAGAGAAGATAGACAGAACGCTGCAAGCCAGAATAGTTATAGAAATCAAAGTATGGCTTTGACATCTTCCTGCCATTTCCCAGCGTGATCGTCATGCCACAAGGAATATTCGTCTCGTTGAGCTCATTGTTGACTACGACAACGACCTTATTCTTCTTGCCATACACTGCCATCGTTGTGATATCCACCATGAATGGTAGATAACCACCTTCGTGCTCTCCAGCTTTCACGCCATTGAGATAGACAGTGGCCCTATGTGTCGTAGCGCCAAAGCGAAGATAGACGCGGTCTCCTTCCATGGCCGCAGGCACTATGATATCCCTCTCATACCAGACATCGCCTGTAAACTCGCGGATGCTCTTCTCTGTATAGAAATCCTGGAAGGAAGCAGGTACAGGAATCGTATCGTGGCCAGGTATGCCAGCGCACCAGTTCAGGATTCCACCTTCCCCATTCCAATCGATAGCGAAACGCCACATACCATCAAGCTTCTGGGACAGACGTGTCTCACTGTACTCCGGATAAAGCAAAGAGTATTCAAGCATGATTCCTCTCCTAAAACTTATTGATTGCCATCAATGGGGCTTGCTGCTACTTTGCCCCTCTTGATCTTTCTGGTAGTTGTCTCCTCCATTGGCTGATTGAGGATTGTGATCCTTTCAATTTTCTGGAAGCTTTCCAGATTCTTGTTGACAGATGAGACGATAGCTTCCATCCGCTTCCTGACATCTTCATCAGACTTGCCTTTGAATGAATCGGGATCTGGATAGATTACAGCTTCAACGCTCTCACTAGGAACATCCCTGTTCTTCTGGAAACCTCTGATGAGAATCTGGCTGACTTCGCTCTCAAGCTGGAACATATCCTCAATCTCTTCTGGAAAGACGTTCTTTCCACCCTCAGTGACGATGATGTTCTTGGCCCTTCCTTTTAAAAAGACATAACCATCCTTATCCATATATCCCAGATCACCCGTTCTCATATAGCCGTCTTTGTCAAAAAGCGCACGGGTGTTCGCTTCATCTTTATAATAGCCTTTGCAGACATTTGGACCTTTGATCCGGATCTCACCGATATCATTTTTATCTTTATCGGCGATGATGAGATCGATGAAAGCCAGCGGATGGCCAATAGAAGCCGTCTTGAAGTGCTCTGGCGGATTGAGCGTTACAATCGGAGAAGCTTCAGTAAGCCCATAGCCCTGGATGAACTCAAGCCCCAGCCCATGGAAGTCCCAGACGACTTTCGGGGAGAGCGGACCGGCACCAGAGATGAGAAGACGGACTTTATCAAGCCCAACCTTTCCTGTAATGACAGACTTGAAGAAACCGCTCAACGGCGATTTGCCAGTAACTTTATGAAGCGTGCTGTTGATATTCATCATCATGCGTATGAATGAATACGCGAGCTTACCCTTCTCCTTCACTTTTGCCATGATGCCAGCAAGCAGCTTGTTGTAAAGCATAGGAATTCCCATGAAGACTGTGACACCGCCACGTTTCAGGTCATCCAGCATCCTGGAGACAGCAAAACCATGGCCAAAGAGGCACTCTGCACCGATTCTCACAGCTTCCAGGAGCACCGCTGTGCAGCAATAGCTGTGATGCAGCGGAAGCAGCGCATATGTGACGTCCCTGTAATCGAGCATACGTACTTCGTTTACAGTCATATAAACATCTGATGTTATGTTCTTATGAGACAGCTCAACGCCCTTCTCGTTGCCCGTAGTACCCGATGTGAAGAGTATGGCGGCTGTATCATCTTCGACCACGACAGGATAAGAAGAATACTCATCGGTGGCATCGGCAAGGCGCATATAAGTATCATCGCTATCGAGCGTGAAAACACCGGAAAGAGAAGAAAACCACTCTTCATCCTCCTCTTTGAGAGCGTTGAGAATAGACCTGTCAGCGATAACTGCCTTGACCTCTGCGAATTTTGCCAAACGCACGCATTTATCGCTTCTCATCTGACTGTCCATAGGCACAGCGATGCAATCAGCTTCGGGGACTGCGAAGTATGCAAGGGCCCAATCAGGGCTGTTCTTGCCCATGATCATGACTTTGTCGCCTTTCTTGAGCCCAAGATTTCTCAGATGCGCGCCTTCGTGACGCACAGTCGAAAGCACCTGACTGAACGAAAGCACAATCTTCTCCTTGCCATGAAAGACGGAGAATGCTGGCTTGTCTCCATATTTGTCTTCCGAAAGCCTTATCAGCTCCGGAAGTGTTGGCCATTGTCCTTTTACAAGAGTACCCCGGTATTCATCAAGCTCATCCCAAGGATGAGTGTCATAATCTCTTTTCATATCTATTTAGGATTGTTTCCATAAGAACGTAGTATAGTCAACATTTAACAGCCCACCTTCTTGCCTGAAGTTGAAAGTGCCATTAAATTTAGCGTACTAAGGGGTATTGTATATATGGATAGCAATGAAAATATAATCGAAGAAGGAAATATATTGCCGACAAGAGCAATCGTTCTTCCGCTCCTGGAAAGACCATTATTTCCTGAAACATTCACAACACTGCTTGTTGGCAGGCCCCAGGATGTACAGACTATGACGAAGGTCATTGAAGGAGATGGCTACTTTGCAGCAATCCTTCAGGATCAGACAAGCGGATACAAAACGATTGGAACGCTGGCAAAGGTTTCAAGATACATCAGGCTTCCTAACAATTGCATACATGTCTTCATCTCCACGCTGCAGAGAGTGAAGATTGAGCATATTGATATCGATGGACAGCTTACCTGGGCTGATTTCATCCCCGATCCTGACACTTCTCAAGAGACAGAGAAAGAGACAGCTTCATATGTAAGGGTGCTAAGAGACACCATCACATCGCTGAGCCAGACGACGAATATGTTCTCGTTCGCAACAGATGTGAATGTCTCGAACATCACAGATGCATCACTGCTCTCATTCTATGCAGCCAGTGCCATCAATGCGCCAGGAACATTTCTGGAAGAGATTCTCGAGACACACAGCGCGAAGGAAAGGATTGAGAAGCTGCTCTCATTCATCGCTGCAGAGAAGGATATCATCGACAAAGAGAATGAGATCAAACAGGAAATCTACAACAAAATGCGCAACCGCAACAGGGAGCAACTCTTACGCGAGCAGATAAAAGCTCTCAATGGCGAATTGCAGCAAATCACAGGCCAGAGTGCCCCCGGCATAGATAACACAGGCGACGATCTCTGGACTCGTGCCAAGAACAAAAAACTTCCAGATGTCTATCGCAAGCAAGTCGACAAAGAGCTGGAAAAGCTCTCAGGGCTTGAGTCTATGAATCCAGAGTACGCAATGACTAAGCTCTACATCGAGACGATTCTCTCACTGCCCTTCTCATTCGAGGAAAAGGCTCCAGACTGGTCAATCACAAAAGTCAAGAAAGTGCTTGAGCATGACCACTATGGCATGAAGGAAGTGAAACAGAGAATCCTCGAGTTCTTGGCATCGCGTCTGAAGGCCGGCAATGGCAAAGGTGCTATAATCTGCCTTTCAGGTCCTCCAGGAGTTGGCAAGACATCAATCGGATACTCTATTGCAAGAGCGCTTGGCAAGAAGATATTCCGATTCAGCGTGGGCGGCATGCGCGATGAAGCTGAGATCAAAGGGCACAGAAGGACATATGTCGGAGCTATGCCAGGCAAGATCATACAGGCTATGAAAACTGTCGGCGTCTCAGATCCTGTGATCCTTATTGATGAGATTGACAAGATGGGCGAAAGTTACCATGGAGATCCAGGTTCAGCGCTCTTGGAAGTGCTGGATCCTGAACAGAACACAAGCTTCCAGGATTTCTATATCGACTTGCCTTATGACTTGTCTAATGTGCTCTTCATCGTAACAGCAAATGATCCATCACGGATTCCTGAGCCGCTTCTCGACAGGATGGAGATCATCGATCTCTCTGGTTATACACCAGAAGAGAAGATCCACATAGGCCATGATTATCTCGTGCCAAGATTGCTGAAGAAGAACGGTCTTTCAAAGAGTGAGATCAGGTTCGATGCGAAAGCTCTCTCCATGATAGCTGAAGAGTATGCACGCGAAGCTGGTGTCAGGAACTATGAGAAGTCCATAGACAAGATCATGAGGAAAATCGCGCTGGAAATTCTCGAGAAAAAAGAAGATCTGAAGCTTCCTGTATATGTGAAAGGCAAGAATGTCGAGAAGTATCTGGGTAAGCCTATCTTCCCTGCTGATGATATAATCAAGGCGGACAAGCCTGGTACAGCTATCGGACTGGCATGGACCAGTATGGGCGGAGATGTTCTCTTGATTGAAGCAGAAGCGCTTCCAATGAAGGGCGAGATGAAAGTCACTGGCCAGCTTGGCTCAGTTATGCAGGAGTCTGTCTCAATTGCATGGTCTTCACTGAAGAAGGAAGCATACCTTAGAGGTCTTGATCTCGACTTCTTCGACGAAGAGGCTGTGCACATCCACATACCAGAGGGTGCAACACCAAAGGATGGACCATCTGCCGGAATTACCCTCTTCTCAGCTCTTTGGTCAATGTACAGAGATGAACTCATCAAGCCACAGCTGGCAATGACAGGAGAGCTTACTCTGACAGGACACGTGATGCCGATTGGAGGACTGAAGGAAAAGATTCTTGCTGCCCGTCGTAACGGAATCAAGGAGATAATCATTCCAGAACGCAACAAGACGGATCTGGACAAGCTTGATAAAGAAGTCAAAGGCGATGTAGTCTTTCATACTGTCTCTGATATCTCCGAAGTGATTGCAATAGCATTCCCTGAAGAGTCTTCAAAGAGACTTTCCAAATCGATTCTCAAAACGCTTCAGGATGAACGCAAGAAGAAAGCTGAAGCAGAGAAGGAAAAGGAAACACTGAAACAGGCTGCTGCCTTCGAAAAGGCTATGAGATGGGAATAGAACTGCTATCACCTGCTGGCAACTATGACAAGCTTGCCACAGCATTCAGCTATGGTGCAGATGCGGCGTACATGGGAATGACAGAGTTCTCATTGCGCCGCAATGCAGGCAATTTCTCCGCAGAGGAGATAGAAAAAGTACGAGCGCTTAAGGAGAAGACGGGAAAACGCATCTATTGTACGATGAACATCCTCTTCCATCAGCGTGACATGGAACGCATACAGACCATGGCCGATGAAATCCGGTCATGGCCTTTTGACGCTTTCATCATCTCTGATATCGGACTCGTGCCATTCCTGCAAAAGAACTTTCCAGACAGGGAGATGCATCTCTCTACACAAGCTTCCTCACTCAACTCCGAGAGCGTGAAGATGTACAGAAGCATGGGATTCAAGCGGGTTATCCTCGGAAGAGAGGCTAGCCTTGATGATATAAAGAGAATCAAGGACGAAGTTCCAGATGTGGAGCTGGAAGCATTTGTTCATGGCGCTATGTGCATGGCCTACTCTGGACGTTGCATGCTTTCAGCATGTCTCTCTGGCAGAAGCGGAAACCAAGGAGACTGCGCACATACATGCCGCTGGAACTATAAAGTGCACTATGCACTGGAGGAAGAGGAAAGGCCAGGCCTCTACTACCCTATCAGCGAGCAGGATGGTTATACGACAATCCTCTCTTCCAAGGATTTATGCATGATTGACCATGTGAAGGAACTGGAAGACGCAGGGCTTTCATCGCTTAAAATCGAAGGCAGAATGAAATCAGTTTATTATGTAGCTGTTGTCACTAGGGCTTATAGGAAAGCTATTGACAATGCACCTGACTGGGAAAGATACAAAAGAGATCTTTTCGACGTCTCACATAGAGAGTATACGACAGGTTTCTTCTTCTCATCAGGTCCTACTGAGACGGAAGCTGATGTCTCGCGTCCTACAAGCTATGGTTATGAGAGAAACTATCTCTTCCTTGGAATCGTGGGAAAGGAAGTTGAGAAAAATACATACGCACTCGATATCCGTAATCAAATCAAAGCTGAAGGTCTCGAATTCATCGGCCCCGATATGCCACTATTGCAGACAGATGAGATAGTCCTCTTGGATGAGAACATGAATGAGACTGATAAACTCGACCATGGGCATATAGGGTTTATCAAATCGGAAGTTCCTCTGGAAGAAGGCTGGATCATCAGGAAACTGGCAAATACGCAGATTATCAAATAGATGGAGTTGAAATTGAAACGATTGATCATGCTTTTACTGACTTCCCTGCTGCTTGCGGGCGCTATCTACGCATACACAGATTCATTCAGCGAGATGCAATCAGATCCCCTTTTCCTGCAGCTTCTGGATGCTGTAAAGAACGGAAAGAACGCTGAAGAGGCTGATGAAGCGTACACAAGTTACATGCAGTCAACCGCCAACCCGCTCTATCTGTCCCGTGCAGAATACCATATGGTCAGGTACTATATGGACATGGGAATGAAAGAAGAGGCAGAGGAGCATCTTGAAAAGCAGAAGGAATTTCTGAGCCTTGTTGATGATTCAGCAAGCGAAGTCGAGCGTTTAGTTGCCCAAGTCGACTCCACATCTTCCGAGTATTATGTTACAAAAAAGCTTGGAGCAGGTATGGAGAACAACAAGCTGGTTAAAGAGCTTTACAAGAAATACCCAGATGAATTCTATGCCGCGCTACAAGAAGGCTTCCGTCTGATTTACGCACCTCCTATCGCTGGAGGTTCCGATAAAAAAGCTCTGAAGATCTTCTCTGATATAGAAAGCAACCAGGAGGGAATATCCCATCTCGATTACTACTCGCTGCTTGTTGGCAAAGCAATGGCGCTTTCCGGACTTAAAGAATATGAAGAAAGCGAAGCCTATCTCGACAGGGCTTGTGAGATCTACAGCTTTGATGTATCAGTGCCAGAAATCCGCAGCGATAACGCGAAAGGATTGAAGAAATAAGGAACAACCAATGGAACTATACCTTCGGATATTTGCACCAATAATGCTTTTCATCGGGATCTACGCCATAGTGACGACACTCCTGAATCTCCGACATTTCAGAAAACTCGGCAATGTTGAAGATAAAACCGAAGGTCCGCTTATCTCTATCGTCATTCCTGCCAGAAATGAAGAAGCAACGCTTGGAAGACTTCTCGATTCCCTGATCAAGCAGACATACAGCAATATCGAAATCCTTGTCATCAATGATCAGAGCAGCGACAGGACGGGAGATATCATCGAAGAGTATGTGAGAAAAGACCCGAGAATCCATGGCTACTCCACCGACAAAGAGAAGAAGCTTAACAACAATGGCAAGATAAACGCTCTCCTGCAGCTTATTCCACATGCAACTGGAGAGTACATCATAACCACGGATGCAGATACTGAACACTCGACAGACTGCGTTGCACACGCCTACTCTGTCATCAGTGGTCATAATCTCGACATCATCTCGGGATTCCCTACAGAGAAGTGTCCAAGCTTCTGGGGGCTGGTCAGCATCTCTGCCATGATGTTCACAGATATCCTCATTCCGCATTTCCTTGTCTACAGATTCCCCATTCCATCAGCCTCTTTTGCCATCGGGCAATTCATCATGATGAAGAGAGAATCCTATATTGATTGCGGAGGTTACTCAGCAATAAAAGGGACTATATGCGATGATGTCGGCATAGTGAGGCTGTTTGTGAGAAAGAAGAAGCGCTATGCGTTCATCTCTATAGCGAACTACGTGACATGCCACATGTATGGCAGTGCAAAAGAAGCGTTCCTGGGAATAGAAAGATCAATTGCAGGAGTCTTCCCTCCCAAAGTGACAATCATCCCTATAACCATCCTGCTTGCCATAGCTGTGCTTCATCTGGGGCTTTCCCCAATTCTTGCGCTTCTCTTCCTCGCTTTCAATGGAGCGGTCTCTGAATTCTGGATCCTGTTAGCAGGAATAGCTTTCTTCTTCATAGCATGGTACATCGGATGCAGAGCAGCGAACTGGAGAAAGAGAATCTCGACAGCAGGTTCGTTAACGCTGATAGAAATCGCTGCAATGTATATCCACGGGCTCTACAAGGAGCTCTCAGGAAAAGGATTTGAGTGGAAAGGGAGAAATGTCAAATGAGAAGGATCTTGATGTCATTGTTAATCTGCTCTGCGCTTGTGTCCCTTGCAGCCACTCCATCCCAAAGTGATTTCATTCCTCTTTCTTCTCAGTTCTACAGCGAGTTCGACACTTTGATGACAGCCATCGGCAAGGAAGTGAATATGACTCGCCCATATACATATGGAGAAGCGGGAAGGATGGTTGATTCCATCGATCCATATTCTCTGAAACCAGCAGAGAAGAGGATCTACGATTACCTGCAAGAGGAAACAGAGGTCCTTGCCAGCGATGAGAAAGTATTCACATTTGATGCTTTCATGACGATACAGCCGGAAATATATCTTCACAGCAATCCAGAAATCTTCAGAGATCCAATTGAAGAGACAGAGGACCAGAAACTAATCTACACATATCAGAACAGAGACAAATACATGCTCTGGGACAGGGAGAAGCCACACCTTCTCGATGCGGACCTCTCGCTCTCAGTGAAAGACAGAGTAACACTGCTTTTCCGCGTGCCTGTCACTAACACAGTGCATACTGGCGTGCCGTCCGGTTCCAGCATATTCATGACAAACATCCCATTCCTGGCGTCTCCTCTTGATCTAACAGCAGATGTCATCCAGGATTTCTCGATGAATTTCCCATATCGCGCATACATAAGCATTGCGGACAGCTGGTACAGCATCCAGATTGGAAGGGAACAGCTGAATTACGGAGCGGGAATTACAGGAAACTTCGTCATAGATTCCTCCCTGCCCTACCATAACGCGCTATCGCTCTCATTCTTCTCAGAGACATTCAAATACACATTCCTGCTTTCATTCTTCCCGCATCCCTCACAGTACATCGTGACAGATAGTGCGCAGGATGGAAACATGCATGATACTGACTTGGTCTTTGACCAGAACAAGAATGCTTTCACAGGAACAAAGATGTTCATGTCTCACCGTTTCGACTGGACGATGGGAAATGGCAGGCACAGAATGGCTATAACAGAAGGCATCATGTACCAAAATGACAAAGGCTTCCTGGATCTGCAGATACTGAATCCAATGATGTTCTTCCACAATATGTATATCGCAGGCAACTCCAATTCAATCCTCCAAGTCGAATGGGACATGGTACTGGCAAAGGGCATAAAGCAACATCTAGCACTCGCCATCGATGATTTCAACATACCATTTGAAGGTGAGGATGGCAGCAAACCAAGACCAAATGCTGTCGGATTGCAATATGGCATAAACACATCGCATGCGCTTGGCGATGGATTTATAGAGGGAGAGGCGGAAGTGACTTACATAAGTCCCTACTTCTACCTCAGAGACGGGAAGCTCGCCTCTGATTATCCTCTCGATTTCGTCGTCGCTATCAGGAACCAGAGATCAGGAGAAGGTGTATACGATTTGTACTCAATCGGATATCCGAACGGCGGAGATCAGACTATCGCTCATATAGCCATCTCTTACAAAGTGCCTTTCAGCTATTCAGCCAAGCTCACTGGTGAGTATCGCATGTTCGGAAAGAACAACCTCATGACAAAGTATGACTCAGAGGAAAGCGAGAACGCTGTGATGAGCCATATGCTCACTATTCGTGGCGAAGGCAGTTACTTCATCATGGAGAATCTGGAGATCATGGCAGGACTAGAAGGCAGGATGATTTTCGCATTTGACAACATAAAAGATAATTTCTGTTCAGATGTGCTTTTCTCGATAGGCATGAAGTACACGCTCTGATGGCAAAATTTAGTCAATGAATATAGTTTCCTGTTGAAATTTCAACTCTTCATGATAGAATTCCTTTAATAATGGAGGTAGGAGATAATGTCATTACATGAAGAGTTAGTCGCTCAGTTCCAGACCTATATTGCAGAAAGCACGCGTTTCGAGGAGAAAGGTATAAAGGCCTCCGCAGCAAGAGCGCGTAAAGCTCTAGCTGAAATCTCAAAGCTATGCAAAGAGAGAAGAAAGGAAATACAGGACTCAAAAACAGCGGAAGACTGAGATGAGACGACTGCCAAAGTCGTCTTTATTTTTCCGCTTTCATCGCAAAAATCCTAGCCATTATCATACGAGATTGCTATTATTGCTTGGAACCTTAAAAAACTTAAAAAAAACAAGGGGCTGGCATAGCCAGAGAATTTTCATGGAATAAAGGAACAGTAAGAGATGGACAAGAAGCTGACAAACGAGTGGTTCATCGGGAGACAGAATGACTTTGAGTCATCTGCCAGAAGTTATCCTAGGAAGTTCCCATTCGCTCTTAGCAAGGCGAAAGGATCTTGGGTTGAGGATGTTGAAGGAAACAGATACCTGGACTTCCTCTGCGGAGCCGGGACATTAGCATTGGGCCACAATGACGAGGAGGTCAGCAAAGCTATGATTGATCTCATCTCTTCTGGCGCGCCTTTGCACACACTGGATCTGACAACACCAGCAAAAGACAAATTCGTAGAGTCGATTTTCTCGATTCTTCCCGCACAAATGCAAGGCAATGTCAAAATACAATTCTGCTCTCCTTCTGGAACTGACGCAACCGATGCTGCAATAAAGCTGTGCAAGACCGCAACTGGCAGAGGCACAGTAATAGCATTCAGCGGTGGTTATCATGGGATGGGCCACGGTGCCATGGCACTGACAGGCAATCTTGCAGCGAAATCAAAAGTCCAGAACCTGATGCCCGGTGTGCAATTCATGCCATACCCCTACTCTTACCGTTGTCCATTCGGACTAGGCGGAGAAGCAGGAACGGCTGCGGCTTCAGCATACTTCGAACGTACGCTCAAAGATCCAGAAAGCGGGATTCCACGCCCAGCTGCTGTAATCATAGAGCCAATACAGGGCGAAGGCGGTGTCATCCCAGCTCCTGCCTCATTCCTGCAGACTGTACGCCGTGTCACAGAGGAGCTTGGTATCCCGCTCATCGCAGACGAAATTCAATGCGGAATGGGCAGAAGCGGCAATGTCTTCGCTTTCGAAGAAAGCGGCATTATACCAGATGTGATTCTGATGAGCAAAGCAATCGGCGGCAGCCAGCCAATGAGTGTCGTTGTCTACAAGAAGGATCTCGACAAATGGACTGCAGGAGCGCATGCTGGAACATTCAGAGGAAATCAGCTTGCAATGGTTGCAGGCACTGTCGTCATAAACCGTATATCTCAGCCTGAATTCCTTTCCGAAGTAAGACGCAAAGGAGCGAGAATCAAGAATGCACTGCTTGAATTGCAGAAGGATGTGAGAATCATCGGAGATGTACGCGGACGAGGCTTGATGCTTGGCATTGAGTTTATCGATCCGAACGGAGAGAAGGATATCATGGGACATCCTGAAGCTTCCGGAACGATCGCAGCTGAGGTTCAGAAACGCTGTTTCAATAAGCATCTTGTCATGGAAAAGGGAGGCAGAAACGGCAGCGTAATGAGATGTCTCTGCGCGTTGACTGTAAGTGACAGCGAAATCGATACAATGCTGGACATCTTTTCAGCAGTGGTGAGGGAGATTGATAGTGAACTCCACTGATATTACTGTGCTCTCATCGCAGAAGGAAGCGAAAGAAACTTTCAGAGAAATGATATCGGAGACAGTGGATGCCATCCTTGAGACAATCGTGGATGACAATGCTTTCTCAGGCATTGATCCATATACGCTCAGAAAGGAAATAGAAGCTCTTCCGTTGCTGCCTGAAGCTGGAGATAGCTGGCAGAACGTCTTCTCATCACTGAAGGCGACAATACTTCCCAACCTGCTAAGGACATGGTCTCCATGCTACATGCCACATCTGCACTCACCTGCGCTGATTGAGTCGATTGCTGCAGAGCTTATCATCGCAGCATTCAACCAGTCGATGGATAGCTGGGACCAAGGGCCTGCCGCCACAGAACTGGAAGTGAAAATCATCAACGAACTCTGTACTCTCTTCGGTTACAGCGATGGTGACGGCACATTCACATCGGGTGGAAGCCAATCGAATATCTCTGCCCTGGTTGCTCTCCGCGACAAATATCTCCTTGAAAAAGGATGGGATGTGAAGAAGCATGGACTTCCTGATGATTGGAGAAAATTCAGAATCTACACATCGTCCATCTCGCACTTCTCCTTCGACAAAGGTTCACACATGGCAGGACTGGGATATGATGCAGTCGTGAAGTTGCCTGTCGATGGAAAAATGAGAATTGATATAAAGGAAGCTGAGAGAATCATCAGCGATGATTACAACGCGGGACTGAAGCCTTTCCTGATTGTGGCGACTATCGGAACAACTGATTTCGGAAGCATCGATCAGGTTGATGAACTGAGAAGGATTGCCGATGAATATGGCGCATATCTGCATGCAGACGCAGCATACGGCTCTGGTGCGATCCTCTCTTCATACTCATCAAGACTTGGCAACCTCTCGCTTGCCGATTCAATCACAGTAGATTTCCATAAGATGTTTCTCCTGCCTATCAGCTGCAGCGCACTGTTAGTAAAGGACAAGAGCACATTAGAGACATTCCAGCTCCACGCTGACTATCTGAATAGAGAGGAAGATGAAGAGGAAGGATATATAAATCTAGTGGGCAAGTCGATGCAGACAACAAGACGCTTTGATGCGCTCAAAGTCTACATTTCCTTCCGCATGAGGGGACGGAGAGGCATGAAGCTCATCATGGACAAAGTGATTGAGAATGCTGAGTACTTCTATTCGAGAGTCTCCAGCGACAGCGCTTTTATCGCGCCATGCCCGCCTTCACTCAGTTCTGTTGTCTTCGCCTCCAATAAAGGCGATGAAACGAACAAAGCTATCAGGAAAGCATTGATGAAGGAAGGCATAATCATAGGCCAGACAGTGCTTGGTGATAAAGTAATGCTGAAATTCACACTCCTCAATCCACAGTTGACTCACGGGCATCTAGATCAGATTCTCTGGAGAATCAAAGAGCTGGCAGAGACACTTCAATAATCGGAGCATGGAGCCGGCAAAGCACCGGCTCCTTCTCTTCTCAGAATGATTTGAGAAGTTCTATATGCTCTTTAGCTTTCTGGATCTTATCTTCGAATTCAGCTTTCTTTGAGCGTTCCTTCTCAACCGCCTCGGGCTTTGCGTGCTGGACGAAGTTCTCGTTGGAAAGCTTCTTCATGGAGCCTTCAAAAAGCTTCTCATTCTTCTCGATCTCACCTTGGAGCTTCTTGATCTCAGACTCCACATCGATTGCATCTCGCACGAATACGAACGCCTCGAAGCCATTGCCCGTAGCAGGAAGAGCACCCTTCACATCCTCGCTCTGAGTGCTGTCAATCACAACCGAAGATGCTGTCATGAAAACCGAGAGAAGACGCTCCTCCTCTCTCATGAATGAAGCGATGCGGTTTTCGGAAGCTGTACGGATAACAACTTTGAGCTTCTTCTCTGGAGCAATCTGCAAACTCGAACGTGCGGCTCTGACAAGTCTTGCAGCTTCCTGAAGCACAGAAACCAGTGAATCAGCTTCAGCATCATCGAGAGCTGGATCATAGACTGGATAAGAAGCTGTGATGACATCACCTTTATGGTTTGGAAGCTTCTGGTAAATCTCTTCAGTGATGAAGGAAAGGAATGGATGCATCAAGCGCATGCTTTTCTCAAGAATATCCATGAGAATGGAGACCTGCAGATCTTTCTCCTCATCGCTTCCATTGAGAAGCTTTGGCTTAGATGCTTCGATGTACCAGTCACAGAAATCGTTCCAGAAGAACGAGTAGATAGTCTGGGCTGCATCGTTGAATCGATAATTATCCATTGCTGAAGCAATCTCACGAGCTGCATTGTTGAATCTTGAGTAAATCCATCTGTCCATTATCGAAAGCCTGGATCTATCAATCTCAACAAGATTGCGTCCCCCTATATTCATCAGCAGATATCTTGTAGCGTTCCAGATCTTATTCGCAAATCTTGAACCGAGGCGGAACGAATCCATGTCAATCATGACATCCTGCCCCTGCGCAGCAAGATAGCAAAGCGTGAATTTCATCGCATCCGCGCCATATTTATCAATGACTTCAATAGGATCGATTCCATTGCCCAGCGACTTTGACATCTTCCTGCCCTGTATATCCCTTACAAGCCCCGTGATGACGATATCACGGAAAGGAGCTTTGCCAAGGAATTCCTCAGAAGCCATAATCATCCTGGAAATCCAGAAGAAGATGATGTCATACGCGGATACCAAGGTATTCGTCGGGAAGAATTTCTCAAGATCTGGAGTCTTATCAGGCCAGCCAAGCGTAGAGAATGGCCAGAGCCATGAAGAGAACCAAGTATCAAGGACATCATCATCCTGCTTGAGGTTATGGCTATGGCAATCTGGACACTCATCAGGATCTGTTCTGGAGACAATCATCTTCCCACAGTCCTGACAATACCAGACAGGAATCCTATGCCCCCACCAGAGCTGACGTGAAATACACCAGTCACGGATAGTCTCCATCCAGTGGACATACGTATTTTCCCAGCGCTTCGGATAGAATACGATATCACCATGCTTCCAAGCTGCGAGAGCTTTATCAGCCAAGCTCTTCATGCTCACAAACCACTGCTCTGAAAGATAAGGCTCAACAGTTGTATGGCAGCGATAACAATGGCCTACATCATGCGCATGGTCAGTTATCTTCACAAGATACCCACCCTTCTCAAGGTCCTCTACAACAAGGCTTCTTGCATCTTCAGCCATCATGCCCCTGTATTTCTCAGGCACGTTCTCATTGAGAGTTCCATCAGGATTGAGCAGATTGATAGCTTCAAGATTGTGCCTTCTGCCGCATTCCCAGTCATTAGGATCATGGGCAGGTGTAATCTTGACCATACCTGTTCCGAATTCCTTATCTACAAAGCTGTCAGTGATAATAGGAATCTTCCGGTCAGTGAGAGGAAGCAGAAGTTCCTTGCCTACTATATCCTTGTATCTCTCATCCTCAGGATTCACAGCAACAGCAACATCGCCGAACATAGTCTCAGGACGCGTTGTAGCTACTGTAATATATCCAGAACCATCAGCATACGGGTATCTGACATCATAGAGCTTGCCAGGAACATTCTCATACTCCACCTCATCATCAGCCAGCGCTGTACCACACTTAGGGCAGTAATTAACGAGGTATTTGCCTTTGTAGATCAGCCCGCGCTCATAAAGCGTTACGAAAGCTTCTCTTACAGCTCTTGAAAGCCCCTCATCCATAGTGAAGCGCTCATGATCCCAATCGCAGGAACAACCCATCTTTTCAAGCTGCTTCTTGATGATATCATGATGTTTTTCCTTGACTGTCCAGGTGCGCTCTACGAACTTCTCCCTTCCCAGATCCTGCCTTCTCAAACCTTCCTTCTGCAGCTGACGCTCAACGACATTCTGTGTAGCGATACCTGCATGATCAGTGCCAGGAACCCAAAGAGTTGGACGACCAAGCATCCTGTGATATCTTACGATTATATCCTGAAGACTATTGTTAAGCGCATGCCCCATATGGAGAATACCGGTAACATTCGGTGGTGGCATAACAACAGAAAAATGCTCTTTATCAGAAGAGGAAGGTGCAAATTCCTTCTTCTCTTTCCACTCGGAATAAATACGTTCCTCAAAATCCTTTGGATCGTAATTGCGCTGAAGTTCAACCGCTTCCATAAAAAGGCCTCCAAACCTGTCCCATGAAGTTTAGCAAATTAGACGAAAACCAACAACAAGAAGAAAACTAAGGTATGAATATCCGCGGAGAAAGGATATAATCATAGAAAACAGGGAGGCTAAGTTTATGAAGAAGATTCTCTTTGCGGCATCAGAGTGTGTGCCGTTCGTCAAAACTGGAGGGCTTGCAGATGTCGTGGGAAGTCTTCCACAGGCTTTTGACAAAGATGAATATGATATCCGTGTCATCATACCCAACTACCACGCGATAAAGCCAGAATGGCGAGAGAAAGAGAAGTGTCTATATTACTTTCAGATGGACAATAGAGTTTATGTCGGCGTGCATATGCTCGAACATAATGGAATCACATATTACTTAATTGACAATGAACAGTATTTCGGCGGCGTTGTCCCTTACTATGATCTCTATCAGGATCTGGAACGCTTCGCATACTTTTCCAAAGCAGTGCTTTCAGCTCTGCCACTCATCGGCTTCCGCCCTGACATCATCCACTGCCATGACTGGCAGACTTCGCTGATTCCAGTATATCTCAACACAGTATTCCAGGGAGATCCCTTCTTCCGTGGCATTCGTACTGTTTTCACGATCCATAATATAAGATTCAAGGGCGAATGGGACGTGGGACACATCAAATGGGTGTCAGCACTGCCCGATGAAGTCTTTGAGCCAGGTCTTCTAGTCAGCCCTTATCAGGATAGGTCAATTCCAAAGAATGACTGGAATTGCACGATGATGCGTGGAGGCCTTGTCTACTCTGACTACATCACAACTGTCAGCAACAGCTATGCCTGGGAGATTCAGACACCTGAATTCGGTGAAGGACTGGAAGATATCCTAAAATGGAGGCATGAGAGGCTCTGGGGCATCATCAACGGTATCGATTACAATGTCTGGAATCCAGCAACCGATGAAAACATCAGTGCGAAATACACGAGTCGCGACAGAAAGTCAAAGAGAAAGAAGAATAAGACAGCACTTCAGAAAGAGATGGGTCTCAAAGAGAATCCAGATGTGCTGACTCTGGCAATCGTCTCAAGGCTTACTGATCAGAAAGGTCTGGATATCATAGATCAGGTAATGGATCAGATCTGCTCTCTTAATGTGAACATCATCGTGCTCGGAACAGGCAATCAATACTATGAGAACATGTTCAGATATTACCAAGGAAAATATCCTGACAAAGTCAGAGCAGCAATCACCTATTCCGATCCTCTCGCACACAGGATCTATGCAGGCGCAGATGCCATCCTTGTTCCATCAGCATTCGAGCCATGTGGCCTTACACAGCTTATCGCACTGCGTTATGGCATGGTACCAATCGTCCACGAAATCGGAGGCTTGAAGGATACAGTCAAACCATTCAACGAATATGAGGACAAAGGTACCGGCTTCTCCTTCCATAACTATACAGGAGGAGATCTGCTGGACAGAATCAAGCATGCTGAATGGATCTGGTACAACCGCCATGAGCTCTGGGATCGCATGCAGAAGCGTGGAATGGATGAAGACTGGTCATGGAAGAAATCCGCAGAAATCTACAAGGATCTATATTCCAGAATGTAATGTCAAAATCTCTGAGATAAAAAATGGAGCTGGAACAGAAAACAAATCCCAGCTCTTTCTTTGCCTATTACAACATGAATGTAGTTCCAATTTGCTGAAAATTCAGAACACAAGCTTTTCAAAAAAAAAGATTCAATAAGCCGGGAGAGAACCCGGCTCAGCTTAATCAAAGCGAATCGATATTAATTACCTGCTGTACATCTGTCTCATCGGTCATCAGAAGTCTTGGTTCTGCTTCCCTATCTATATTCCAGGCATATGTACCAACCTCATTGCTAGCCATATATTGCCAGTAAGTCACAGTACCATCATCACTCACATTGATTTCTGGACTTGCAATAGTCTTTCCCATCACATCACGTGATACGACTTCGCCCTTCTGGAAATCAACATAGCATATTGCTGACTGACCGCTGAAAATGCTATCAGCCCAATATACACGCTCACCAGAAATTTCTACAGATGAGATATCATCATACTTAGAAGGCAGTGCAACTTCATCGATTTCAATATTCCCATCAGCACACTTCACCCTCAAAAGCTCTGTCTTTGTATCCCCGTAAAGCTTGAATATGCCAGCAACAGCATCATTAACATACCCCATAGCCAACAACTCAATATTGTAAACATCATCGCTTTCCAACGGATATAGCTTATAATCCCCTTTCAGGATCTCATCGCCTGTATAGACATAATCCATGACAAGAAGATTTCCATGGAAGATATCAAATGCATGGATGATGTTGCCATCAGCAAGCATCCGCTCAGTTGATGGATATGCATAATCACTGTAATCAGCGCCAGTTGTCTCATCAGTCCAGTTGATTGTGAAATATCCTGGTTCGAATCTTGCTGGAGTCGATTCACGTGAAGAGCCTTGTACAAGTTTGTAGTACTGATCATTAGAGATATAAACCCCGAACATGACTAAATCATCGGAAGCAATATCAAGATATGGATAATTCATTACAGAGCTATTTGTCAAAGGCACAAGCCCTGCTTGCAGATTGTCCTTGTCAGCAACATACAAGACAGATTTATCATCCGCATATGATCTCAATGCCATGTAAAGATTGTTCTGAGAGCTTATTACAGTTTCATCGAAGATAGCAGTATCAACCCAGACGCCATTTTGCCAATCATTTGGATCCCGAAGCAGATATATCTCTTTGTTAGCTACATCAAATATAGCGTCGTTCTGTCCATAATAATTGGTGAATTCTACCATCATCTCATATGGCTCATAAACCGTCTCTCCTGTTTTTTCATCAATGACGATTTCTCTATAGTGGACATCTGGAACATTCTTCACTCCAACGATATTATTGACGTGGCAGATATAATAACCTTCATCAATTTCATACAGAGAAGCATCCTCAAATATTACTTTCGTTCCTGAAGCACTCTCAAAAACAAGTGGCTGGAAGCCTATAGAGTCTGGGCTCATATATGACAGATATGATTGCCCATCAATTGGTACAGCTGGTACAGTCTCGGATGGCTGAGCAGGTATTTCAACATAAGACAAAGATGAAACTCCGCTTGTACCCCCATACACATAAGGCGAAATCGAGGAAATATCCTCTGAAGCAACTGTCAAAACAGAAGACAGTCCCTCCTCTTCATCTACAGGGTCTTCACCAGTCGAAGGCTCTTCAACGGCTGAGTAAGAACATGCAAAATTGAGAATCAAAAGCAAAGCAGTAAGAGCAACAGCTATTATTCTTTTCATAGCAACCTCTGCAACACAATATCTTTTTACTACAATCAAAAATCAAGCGCTAGATGCAAAACAGGCAGGAAAATCCCTGCCTGAACCATCTCCAATCCCCAATGGCCATGGTCTTTAGTTCTGAGCCGGTTCTGTTTCAAGCGGCTGCAGTCCTTTTATCGATATATCTACATTATATCCCTTGCTGTCAAGATACTGGAGTATCTCCTCAAGCGTATAATTCTCCAATCCATCATTATCTGAAACATAATGGACATTAGAGCTGTCCGCTTGCATAGCGAATGAGGGAAGGATATCTTTAGTCTGATCGGAGGATGTGCCAAAGAACATGAAACCTCCGATGAAGATGAAGACAACAGCCGCTGCTGCAGTAACTAAGCTTGGGACTGAAACTTCCAGACGACGGCGCAGGAAGCTGATTTTCTTGCCTTTCTCAAAATATTTCTTATCGAGAAGAGAGAATATCTTATCTTTGTTCCTAAGAAGAATTTCATCGGAAAAAGAGGCTGCCTTGATTCTCTCATCCAGATCTTTCATATCACATAGATGCTTCCTGCAAGCCGGACAATGCTCAAGATGTTCTTCCACCTGAGTCTTGTACGGCTCCGGAAGCTCCCCGTCGAGATAAGCTGACAGCATCTGCGAATCAATACACATCCCTATCCTCCGTCATGAGGGCTTCCTCCAGCTTCTTTCTCGCTCTATATACCCTCACTTTAACATTCGTCTCGGAAATACCAAGCACTTTGGCTATCGACTTATAATCGAGCCCGGAGTATTCCTTCAGCTGGATAACCATCCTCAGGTTCTCTGGAAGACTATCGACAGCGGCCCTGACAGCTCTTCTCTCGTCAGCTTCTACTGCGGACTCAGCCGCATCACGGCTTTCGAGAGAAGATGCAGGGTTGTGCCTGACTTTCTCAACCATCTCTATCTCACGCTTGTTTCGCCTTACATGATTCAACGCGAGGTTCTTAGCTACTCTTATCAGCCAGTACTTCGCATCATCCTCCCCTGGAAAGGTCATATTCTTCAAATAGAACCTTTCAAAGGCTTCCTGCGTGAGATCCTCGGCGATTTCAATGTTATATACGATGTGCATAATCACCTGAACTATCAGATGATAATTTTCATCGTAGATGCGTCTGAAATCATCTCGGTCAGTGCTCTTAATCTCCATCTTATTAACACCTAAGCAGTGGAAAAGGTTACACTATTTTTTCAAGAATAGCACCAGATGGCGTATCCTTCACGTTATAACCACGTTTTTTGAGCTCTTCCCTTATCTCATCAGCTCGTTTGAAATCCTTGTTCTTCTTCGCTTCCTTGCGTTCTTCCACAAGTGCCCAGTCCTCATCGCTGCCGACTCTCTCTTCGACCTTCTCGACTCTCTTATCGAGACGGAGTCCAAGAACTCCATCCATATAATCTGCAGCAATAAGCTTATCGGAAGCTGTAAGCGCCGAATCCTTGATCATCTTCCAGAGAATAGAAACAGCCTGAGGAGAACCAAGGTCATTTTCCATAGCATCATCAAAAGCTTTCATATAGCTCTTAGCTGCCTCAGAAGCTTCCTTCTGTGGCACAGCTTCAGATGCAAGCGCATCAAGACGCTCCATCAGACCTTTTCTGGCAGTTCTAGCAGCATCCAGAGCCTCAAATGAGAACTTCAGCTGACTTCTGTAGTGTCCAGTAAGGCAGAAATAACGATAGTCCAATGCGTCATAGCCTTCCTTCTCCAGCGATGGCAACGTGACAAAGCCACCTGTCGATTTCGACATCTTCGCATTGCCCATCAGAAGGAATTCACCATGGCACCAGTAATTAACCCATGTCTTTCCAGTTGCAGCCTCTGACTGGGCTATCTCGTTTGTGTGATGGACAGGAATTGCATCGATACCGCCACAGTGAATATCGAAATGCTCACCAAGATACTTCATAGACATAGCAGAGCACTCAATATGCCAACCCGGGTATCCACGGCCCCATGGAGAATCCCATATCATAGCCTGTCCTGCAAATTTTGAATTCGTGAACCAGAGCACAAAATCCTTAGGATTCTTCTTGTTTGAATCAACTTCGATTCTCGCGCCGCTCTTCAAGTCATCGAGATTGAGACGCGCAAGCTTGCCATAATCATCAATCGAATCGATAGAGAAATAGACATTGCCACCGGCTGTATAAGTATGTCCACCCTCTTCCAGACGTTTGATGAGCGCTATCATATCCTGTATGTGATCAGTTGCTTTGCAAACAATATCTGGACGGATTATGTTTAGCGCCTCTTCATCGCGGAAAAAAGCTTTAGTATAGAATTCTGCTATATCCCACACGCTCTTGCCACTTTCCCTGGCGCTTTTCTCCATCTTGTCTTCGCCATCATCGCCATCACCAGTCAGATGCCCGACATCTGTAATATTCATCACATGCTGGACGCTATAGCCAGCTCTCACAAGAGTCCTTTTGAGAGTGTCTTCGAATATATATGTCCTTAAATTTCCGATATGAGCATAGTTGTAGACTGTAGGGCCACAGCAGTACATCGAAACCTTTCCCGGTACAATCGGGACAAATTCCTCAACCTGCCTTGACATCGTATTATATAGCTTCATAAGCCCTCCTCATCATATGATATTCCTAAACTGCTTCCTTTCTCAATCCTTGGCAGATGATATAATAATATTATGAAACGTTCTTCAAGGCATCTGAGCGGCTTGATCATCACTGAAAACATGGACATGAAGCTCCGTTCATCATTCTCCACTGGAGGCAAAGCTGAATACTATGCAGAGCCAAGAGGCATTGGAGATTGCATATACTTGCTTGAGACTGCATACAGAAAGAACCTGAAAGTCACGATTATCGGTTCTGGAACGCACATCCTAGTCTCCGATTCAGGCATCCCCGGCCTTGTGATATCAACAGCGGGGATGAAAGGCATGAGCATCAAAGGCTCTTTGCTCATAGCATCTCCTGGAGAGACGCTGGACAACATCATCAACAAAGCTATCGACCATAATCTTGCAGGACTTGAGAAGCTTGGAGGCATCCCTGGCACTATCGGAGGCGCACTGGCAGTCAATGCAGGTGCAAACGCAATGAATCTCGCTGACGTCTTCTTCTATGCGGACTATCTGACAGCTGATGGATCGCTGCATAGACGGCCCCACTTTCACGATGCATTCTCTGAACAGGACTCGATTTTCAGCAAGCATTGCCTCGTCGTCTCCGTAGCGCTCAGGCTAAACCCAACAAGAGCATCAGCTGAAGCAAGGGAGAGAAAGGAGGAGTATGTCGAGAAGATGTATATCCCGCCTTCACGCCGTTTCTCAGGAGAGATCTTCCGAGACAGCGATGAGATGAAAGCCGCAGAAGCAATCAGGAAAGCAAGACTCACAGGTCCCAATGGCAGCCATGCAGAGTTCTCCGAGTATCAACCGAACTCGATACTCACCTATCCCGGCTGTATATCAAGCGAGATATACAACCTCATCGAATACGCGCAAGAGACGATTAAAAAGAAACTAGGAGTTTCTCTTGTCCCATCAATAACCATGCTGGGGGCATTCAGAAGTCCGTCTTGATAGACAGCTCAAAAGAACCACCGGTGGAGATTGCTGCCCTGACTCTTGCTGAGAGCATCTCAATCTCCGCTTTGAATGAAACGAATGGAGAACCATCTTTCCAACCAAAGCTCATATGCTCATCTTTAAGTATTATAAAAATACCATCTTCGGTATCATATCCAAGCTCTATGATATTACAGTTAAGTGAAAAACTTTCCCTGTGGTTCCGCCTTCCGCTTTTTGTGAAGCTGTACTCCATCTCTGTTGAGATTTCGAACAGACCGAAATCCAGAGCAGCATCCGCTGAAGCTTTCTTTGGAAGATACTCATCGCTGAAGACAGGCAAAGCTCCAAGCGAATATGAGAAGCTGTACCAGAACGCATCACGGCCAAAGCTGCCGGAGATACCGAATATCTCGTCAGAGCTATCTGGATAAAGAGCTATAAGCGATCCATAAGAGACAGAGAGTGAATAGCGATCTTTCTCCGCTTCCCCTCTCACCACACCCCTTACTCCTATGTCGGGAGAAAATGAGAGGACAGCAGAGAGCGTAAGATAAGGAAACGAAAGGCTTACTCCTCCATAGAGCGTTGCATACTCTGCGCTCATTCCCTGATCCACATGCAAACCCCAGTCTTCTTTTCCCTGATAAGCAAACGCAAAAGAAGCTGATATTATGCGACCGTTGTAAGCTAGTGCAGTAATAATTCTCTCATCCGTCGACCAGAGCACGCTGAACGGATTGATTGAGAGCACAAAGCCATCGCATCCCAATTTCCTCCCAGGTCTGGAAACTTCGGGCAGGAGCGAGAAAGAGAAAGAATGGGGGTCGGAGAGAGAATGCAAAAGACCGCTTCGCGCTATCTCGCCATATTCCAGTGGCCCGAAACGGAACCAAGCCCGCCCAGATGAGAAGCTCAATGCGGCATCTGAGGATGAGAAGCTACCGCTTCCTGAGGCACTTTCCAAGGAAGCGGAGAAAAGCGGAAGCGTGATTATGCAGATAAGAAATAGCAAAAGTATTTTCCTCATACATAGTTATTCGCCGAAAAGCCTGTATTTATGTCAGCTTTTGATAGTGACTTTTCGCAGTTTTTCTGATACTGTTTCCCTTCGTAATCAGGAGAAATGTGAAATGGTTATACTAACTCTGAACTGCGGCAGCTCATCTGCCAAGTACCAGGTCTATGACTGGGACCAGAAAGACGTGCTCTGCGTTGGTGTTGTCGAACGCATTGGGCTTGAGTATTCAACGATTGAGCAGAAATCAATCGGCAAAGAGACATACAATGAACGTTTCGTCTCACCTACACATAAAGAAGCAATAGAGCTCATCCTCAAAATGCTCGTAGATGAGAAGTACGGCTGTATCAAGTCGCTGTCAGAGATTGGAGCTGTAGGACACAGAGTCCTCCATGGCGGAGAGCTCTTCAAGAAATCCACACTCGTCACAGATGAAGTTGTCGAGCAGCTCAAGGAAATCATCCCGCTTGGACCGCTTCACATGCCTGCTAACATCATGGGAATCGAAGCTGCGAGAAAGCTCATGCCGAATGTTCCACATGCTATTGTCATGGATACAGCATTCCATCAGACAATGCCAGAAGAAGCATTCATGTATGCAGTTCCATATGAGTGGTACACAAAATACAATGTACGCCGCTATGGCTTCCATGGCACAAGCCACCTCTACTGTGCAAAGCGTGCAGCACTTCTCTTAGGCAAGAAGAATGAGGATACGAACGTCATCATCCTCCACATCGGAAACGGAGCTTCAGCCTGTGCTGTAAAAAATGGCGTATGTGTAGAGACTTCAATGGGACTTACCCCGCTTGAGGGTCTTGTAATGGGTTCAAGATCCGGTGATATCGATCCTGCTATCATTCCTTACATCTGCAACAACACAGGTCTTACAGCTAGCGATATGGATACATATCTCAACAAGAAGTCAGGCCTTGTCGGCATCTGTGGCATGTCGGACAGACGCGATGTCCATCAGGCAGCACTCAATGGAGACAAGAAAGCACAGCTTGGCGTGAATATGGAAATCCACAGAATCAAGAAGTACATCGGAGCTTATGCAGCTCTCCTTGGAAGAGTTGATGCTATAGTATTCACAGCTGGTGTCGGCGAGATGGGCGAGCATATCAGATATGGCGCATGCGAAGGACTCGAGAATCTGGGAATCATCATCGACAAAGAGAAGAACGACCTCTCCCATTGCCGCAACGCAGAGACATGCATCTCCGCAGATGACAGCCCTGTGAAGATTTTCGTCATTCCAACGGATGAAGAGCTTGTAATGACTGAAGATGCATATGCGCTGATGAATGGCACTTATGACATCCATACAAACTTCCACTATACATTCGAGAACCCTGACTACGTGAACAAAGCACGTGCACGCGCTCTCAAAGAGCAGCTGAAGAAGAAGCCTGAGCTGGAGAGAATCATCGCGATTCCACCTGCAAAGACATCCTGCTCTGTTTCAGGCTGCTGATTTAAGGTCCGGTTAAAAGCCGGACCATTTTTCTGACATTTCTCTTCGCTTTCCGCGTATATCTATATGTGATTGACAACACTGAACTGAAAAGACGATTTGGAATCTCCTACTTACGGCCATGGCAGGAACTTGTGATAACAAGGATCCTTGAACTTGAAAGTGAAGGTAATGGCAAGATACTATGCATACTCCCAACTGGGAGCGGGAAATCGCTCTGCTTCATGTATCCGATAGCGATGCTTGGAAAGCATTCAATACTCATCTATCCACTGCTTTCCCTGATGAATGATCAAGCAAAAAGATTCGAGGAGGCGGGAATACCATATATAGTTCTCAAGGGTGGAATGACGAGCGATGAGAGGAAAGCGAAACTGAGGAAGATAAAAGATGGAACCGCAACAGCAATCATCACTAATCCCGAGATGCTACTGGCTATGGAGAAGTGCAATGAACTCAGAGCAATCAAGCACCCTTCTCTTCTAGTCGTCGATGAAGTGCATACAGCTGTCACATGGGGAGAAGAATTCAGGCCATCCTATCTAGAAACAGGAAGATTGATCAAAGTACTTGAGCCCAGTTCCACACTTGCGTTCACTGCCACGGCTGATGAAAGGATAACGCAAGGAATCATAGAACATATTTTTTCAGGAGAAAGACCTTATACCGTAAGGGACTCAAGCGATAGAGATAATATCTTCTACCACTCGCTCATAAGCTTATCCAAGATTGCTGACATCAAAGCTATTCTTGCACCGCCATCTTCTCGGCCTGCTGTGGTCTTCTGCCACTCGAGAAAGGAAACAGAAGAACTCGCGTCCGTTCTAGGCGCGTGTTATTATCATGCCGGACTTTCCACTGAGGAACGGAAAGAGAAAGAGGCGTGGTTCTCATCATCCACTTCTGGCGTAATGACAGCGACATCTGCCTATGGCATGGGAGTCGACAAGAAGAACATAAGGACGGTAATACACACATACTTGCCTGAAAGCGTTCCAGATTTCCTCCAGGAAGCAGGAAGAGGTGGCCGGGACGGGGGAAGGATGGATTCTTGGGTACTGTGGTATGGAACAGAAAATAGCCCACTGAAACCAATCTTCATGGGTGGCAAATGCATACGTCACGCACTGCTCTCACAGATGGGAGAAGAAAGCGCTGATGAATGCCTTGGCTGTTCTGTCTGCGTGCCTGACAACTATAAGAGGGCTGGAGAAGATGAGATAATAAGATGGGTGAAGTGGCATCCTGGGCACACGATTGAAAGCGCTGCTAGGAATATAACGACAAAAGCAATCTTCTCTAAATCGCGGTCGATGAACACTTGGAAGAAGGAAGATGCTGAAAAAGCCATAAGAACATTGATCAACGAGAAGCATCTTGTGCTTTTTCTTTCTCGTCTCTTTTGTCCTCTGCGGCCAATTTGTGATAGAATCAAAGCAAAAGGAGTTTCTTGATATGATTGAACAGCTTCACAAGCTTTATCCAGCTCTATATGGAAAGGAATATGATGAGAAAGAGATGGATAATCGCTTTCAGCACCTTGTCCAGAAGCACAAAGAGATTTTCGGCGAAGATGATCCTGCCATCTTCTCAGCAGCCGGCAGAACAGAGATCGGCGGAAACCATACAGACCACAACCTCGGAAAGGTCATCGGCGGCTCTGTGAATCTTGATACCATCGGTGCTGTCACAAAGCGTTCTGATAACCGTGTAATCATCGCCAGCGAGGGCTTCCCTGTTGTTGATGTCGATATCTCAGACCTCTCTGTGAAAGATGGCGAGAAAAATGGCACGGACAGCCTTGTCAGAGGCATTGCAGCAGCTTACAAGGATCGCGGCATGAAGATAGGCGGATGGCAAGCAAATACAACTACGAAAGTGCTTGGAGGCTCAGGACTCTCCTCCTCTGCTGCCATTGAAGTGCTCATCGCTAAGATCTTCGATAATCTCTACAACGATGATGCTCTAGAACCCATCGAAATCGCGAAGATGGGAAAATATGCTGAGAACAAGTACTTTGGAAAGCCGTCAGGACTTCTCGATCAGGCATGCTGCGCACAAGGCGGAATTGTCGGCATCGATTTCAAAGACAATGACAACCCTGTGCTCACGCCTGTTAATATTTCATTCGAAGATTATGGCTACACGATGATCATAACAGACACAAGAGGTTCTCATGCTGATCTCACTGGCGAATACGCAGCAGTGCCTCCAGAGATGAGGGAAGTCGCAGCATATTATGGCAAGAAAAATCTGAGGGATGTGGATTTCCAGGCTTTCATCAGAGACATGAAAGACATCAGAGAGAAGCTAGGCAACGACAGAGCACTGCTGAGAGCCTATCATTTCTTCACGGAGAATATCAGGGTGGACTACATGCTCCAGACTCTCAAAGAAGGCGATATCGATGGATTCCTGGGATTTGTGAATGAATCTGGCAACAGCTCTTTCCGCTTCTTGCAGAATGTCTATCCATCCTCTTCCCCGAAAAACCAGGGGCTTGCTCTTGCTATCGCGCTCTCAGAGCATATATTGCAAGGAGATGGCGCAGTACGCGTCCATGGCGGTGGTTTTGCAGGCACAATCCAGGCATATGTTCCACAGGCTCTCGTAGGAAAATATATCAGCGGAATGGAGTCTCTCTTCGGCTCCGGATGCTCGATGAAGATTGCTATCAGACAGCTTCCAGTAACAAGACTGATTTAGCCCTTCCAATTCATTGAATGGCAAGTTATACTCCCTCTCGTGAAAGCGCACACTATCAACAGCAATGGAATCACGGAGGGAGTAATCTGGAAGCAGATTATCTCTTTCTTCTTCCCGATTCTTCTAGGAACGTTCTTCCAGCAGCTCTACAATACGGCTGACGCTATCATTGTAGGCCAGTTTCTTGGAAAAGAAGCATTAGCAGCTGTCGGCGGTGGAACAGGTACAGCCATCAATCTCCTAATAGGTTTCTTCACAGGACTCTCCTCGGGAGCGACTGTTGTCATTTCACAGCACTTTGGAGCGAAGAATGAGGAACGAGTCGAGAAAGCTATCCACACAGCAATAGCTCTTGCTCTTGTGGGAGGTCTGATCATCTCCGTTCTTGGCTATGTCTTCACTGTGCCTCTTCTTGATGTGATAGGCACTCCTGATGATGTAATGCCTCTGGCTGTCAGCTACATGCACATCTACTTTCTGGGAGGAATTCCAGTCGTGATGTACAACATGGGTGCTGGAATCTTCCGCGCTATGGGAGACAGCAGAAGCCCCTTCTATTTCCTTCTCGCAAGCTGTATGACGAATATCGTCCTCGATATTCTCTTCGTAGGCTTCTTCCACACTGGTGTCGAAGGCGCAGCGATCGCGACTGTCATCTCCCAGCTGCTGTCGATGGTACTGATCTTCATCACGCTGATGAGAAGAAAGGACAGTGCAAAGCTGAGGATAAGAAAGATAGCTTTCGACAGAAGATTGCTCACGCAGATGCTGATGATAGGCTTCCCTGCGGGTATCCAGTCCATCATGTATACCATCTCAAATCTCATCATACAGGCTGCTATCAATCAATTCGGCACAGACACTGCAGCGGCATGGGCAGGCTGGTCAAAGCTTGATCAAATCTTCTGGATGTTCATCAACGCGTTCAGCATCTCCATCACTACATTCGTCGGACAGAATTATGGTGCAGGAAAGATAGACAGAGCAAAGAAAGGTGTAAGGACTGTCACGCTCATGGCAGCTGTATCTACATTCGTCATCGAAGCCGGATACTTCCTCGTCGGACGCTATGGACTGATGCTCTTCATCACAGATAGCGCAGTACTGGAAATCGGTGTGGAGATCATGCGTTTCATCGTTCCATGGTACATCACATATATTGCAATAGAAATACTCTCTGGCGCGATAAGAGGAGCTGGAAAATCAATGATACCGACCATCATTTCGGTAGTCGGTATCTGTATACTGAGGATTGTCTGGATTTACATAGTGCCGCTTTTCGACACTTCGATAATAGGAGTCCTCTTCTCCTATCCATTCTCTTGGATCCTGACATCAATCCTTTTCATCATCTACTACTTCAAGGGCAATATCTACTCCGTAGCAAGCAATCAGAAGAGATTGCGATAATCAGGAGCGATGCTCTTAGCTCTGGATTCGGAATGCATAATCTCATAGAGATTGGCGGGGATAGCGATTTCCCTGCCAATTTCTTTCTCAACTATATCGTTGAATTTTGCAGGATGCGCTGTAGAGACAACGACAGAATGCTCATCCTCAACCCTATCACGCCTTACGCGCTCAGCACAGGCTGTATGTGGACAGATGACATATCCCGAATCCTCATAGACTTCCCTGATAGTCCTCCTGATCTCATCATCGGAGATGGAATAAGCTTCCACATTGGCTTTGAAGCTCTGCCAGTCCGGGAAGAGGGAGAAAAGTCTCTCGATATTCGAAGGAGCACCAACATCCATAGCATTCGCCAGCGTCTTGATAGATGCTCTCGGCTCATAACTTCCGCTCTCAAGGTAATCTGTAAGCGGCTTGTTGGCATTGCATGCAAGGACAATCCTTTTTATCGGAGCACCCATAGCTTTTGCCCAGTACGCACCTGTGGCATTACCGATGTTTCCAGAAGGTATTACAAATACAGCTTCCTCACCATATTTAGCTTCATACATAGACGAAGCATATACGTAGTACGCCATCTGGGGCAGGAGCCGTCCAAGGTTGATTGAATTAGCGCTGGAGAGATTGGAGAGGGATGTATCCATGAAAGCTTCTTTAACCATTCTCTGGCAATCATCGAACGTGCCATCGACTTCATAGCTTGTGACATTTCCATCCCAGCCTGTCAGCTGCATCCTCTGCCTCTCCGCAACTCGTCCCTTCGGGAAAAGTACTTTGACAGAGAGATGATTCCTTCCATGGAAAGCGGAAGCGACTGCTCCTCCTGTATCGCCTGAGGTCGCGACAAGTATCGTCAGGTCCTCATTTCTCTTCTCCAGAAGCTTCTCCATGGAGAATGCAAGAAAGCGCGCGCCGAAGTCCTTGAAAGCCGCAGTTGGACCGAAATATAGCTCAAGCGTATCCTTGCCATGCTCTGTATGGAAGGGTACTGGGAAAGAGAAAGCGTTCCTGCAGATCTCTTCCAGATCATCGCTGAGCTCATCCCCATCGAAGTATGGCAACAGTGCCTGATACATAGCGTACCATGCACCTTTAGTCAGGGTAAAAGTCTCAGGAATGCGGGGAAATGACTGAGGGATAAAGAGTCCTCCATCTGGAGCAAGACCTTTGAGTATTGCCTCCGATGCCGTGATTGATTCTTCGTTTGCTGCTCTTGTGGAAATGTATCTCATCCAATTTCCTCCTTATACTTTTGAACCAAGATAAGCGCTGAGACGCAGGATATCTGCAAAGACACCACCCGCTGTAACCTCTGGCCCCGCTCCTGGTCCCTTGATCACTAATGGCTGCTTGTCATAACGCATCGTCCGGAATGATATCACATTATCTGTGCCTTTTGCCTGCGAGAATGGATGATCCAGCGGATATTCAGCCAAAGCAACTGAGCACTTGCCATTTTCAACGCGTCCGACATATCTAAGCTTCATGTTCCGGCTCGCTGCATCTTTATACAATTTGAGCATATGCTCATCTATTTCAGAAAGACGCACAAGGAACTCATCAATCGAGAGCTCTCTCAGATGCTCTGGAACGAGTGATTCCACAGCTATATCATCAGTTTCAGTGCTGTATCCCAGCTCACGGGCAAGGATTACAGTCTTTCTCGCTACATCCATGCCAGAGAGATCATCCCTTGGATCCGGCTCTGTATAGCCCAGGCTCCTGGCTTTCTTTACAAGCTCAGAGAAAGGCACAGTGCCATCATACTCAGAGAAAAGCCAGCAGAGTGTACCGGAGACCATACCCTCAACGCTGATGACCCTGTCTCCAGTCTCCCTGAGGTCTTTAAGCGTGCAGATAACAGGAAGACCTGCTCCTACTGTTGTCTCATAGAGGAACTTGCGTCCAGTCTTCATCGTGCTTGCCATCAGCTCTTTATAGTAACTATATGGCCCCGATCCAGCTTTTTTGTTGGGGGTTATCACATGGAAGCCACTCTCAATGAACTTCTTATACTGCATCGCTCTCGCTTCAGATGATGTGCAATCGATGATGACTTTGTGCGGATAATACTGCGCAGAGATATGTGAGAGGAAGATATCTTCATTGTATGTCACAGCTTCCTTTTTGAATTTCTCATGCCATTCACGAAGATCGATTCCTTCCTCGGAAAGGAGCATCTTCTTCGATGTGGCTATGCCTCTCACTCTGATATCCAGATCGAACTCCCTTTTCAGCCTCTCGCTTTCCTCAGCTAGCTGATCGAGAAGTGTTCCTCCGATATTTCCCGGTCCGAAAAGACCTACTGAAAGCGTCTGCTGCGAGAGGAAGAAGACTGAGTGAAGCGCACGGAGAGCTCTTCCGCTCTCGTCTGCTTTTATCACTGCACTGATATTCCTCTCCGATGAGCCTTGCGCAATTGCCCTGATGTTTATGCCAGCACGTCCAAGGGATGAGAGGAAGGCACCAGCAGTGCCTACGTGTCCAGGCATTCCCTCACCGACAGCCGCAATGATAGCTAAATCATTCTCGCTATCTATTGCGGAGATTCCCTTCTCCTGTATCTCATGCGAGAACTCTGCCCTGATAGTCTTTACAGCATCTCCCACCTGGCGTTGCGGCACACAGAAGCAGATGGAATACTCCGATGAAGCCTGAGAGATGAGGATTACAGATATCCTCTCATTTCTCAAAGACGTGAAAAGCCTAGACGAAAAGCCTGGAACTCCAGACATTCCAGAACCTTCGACGTTGATCATAGCAACGTTCCTGACGACGGAGAACGCCTTGACAGAGAGTCCTTCATCAGGATTCTCATCGGAAATAAGCGTACCTTCCTCATCCATATCGAGCCAGCAGCGAAGCGTGATAGGGATATGAGCATCTGCAGCGCTCTGGAAGGACTGCGGATGGATGATAGGTGCTCCGAAGAATGAAAGCTCAGTCGCTTCGCTGTATGTCAGATAGCGTATCACTTTAGCAGAAGGCACATCCTTGCGGCTTGCTGTACACAGAGGAGAACGTGAGTTCCAGAATGTAAGAGGCACTTTATGGCTGGAAGCGATCAGAGAAGCTGTATACTCGCTCTCACCTTCCCTCCTGGGTTTTCCTGCCGCATCCGTTGATGCTGGAATCATGAAAAGTTCCCCTGTAACAAATACAGCGCCTTCAGGGAATTCCGGAACGTCGATTGCCTCGCGCGGAGTCATGATCACAGAAGGAATCGACTTTGATGCGAAAGAGGCTGAAAGTATCCATGAAAGGAATGTAGATGTACAGCTATCGAAATAACGGAAAGCTGAGTCCGGAGCCGCTTTCATGATCCATACAGCTCTCAGCACTTCCTCGATATCGGAAAATGACTGATTGATCTGTTCCTGGATCTGTGAACTATCGGAAAGCGCTGATTCAGCCAGCTCATTCCAGATACTCTGGCTTTTCTCAAGCCTGCTCCATAGCTTCTCTTCGTTATCAGCGGCGAGAGTCAATAAGCCATCCAGCTGATAATCCTGGCTCCTGACAGGGGAAAGGACAAAGACATCAGTCTTCTCCTCACTCTTTTCTGACAACGCAATAAGCTTTCTTATTCCCTGATGGTGAGAAAGCATCGATCCTTCTAGCGCGTGGATACGGACTGAATCCATATATTTCTCCTAAAATAGGGACAAAACCCATATATTCTGGAAAAGCTCCCTTTCGGGAGCCTTTTTCCGGATGCTGCAGCGGTGTTATACCACTTTCTCGATCTTGCCGCTTCTGAGGCAGCGTGTGCATACCTTGATAGTTCTCGGTGTGCCATTGATGAGTGCCTTTACGGAAACAAGATTAGGCTTGAAAGTACGCTTTTTGGTCACGCCGATATGCTGACCGACACCACCCTTCTTCTTAGCCTGTCCCTTGCGGGGTACGATGCATCCCGAGATAGTTCCCTTGCCGCAGATATCACATCTTCTTGCCATGTTATCATCCACCTTATACTGTTGTCTGAAAGAGAGGCTTCCTCAGCGGAATGCCAGTCACAGCTAAGAGACTATACCCGAAGAGAAAACCTTTGTAAATAGCCCCACGATTGCTTATATTATTTCCCGATGAAGATTACAGTGCTCACGCTTGACGAAAAGCCAAGGCTCGAATGGAGAAAAGCCTTGACAGAATATTACAGAAAGACTGGAGACTGGACCGTCTATCGTCTTTTCCCATGCATTATTATTGCGTATGAAGATATCTTCGACAGCCATATCGCCATCGGAGATGGAAAACTCGAGCTCTCCAGGATATCAATCAACGATGGACACTACTCCGTTCTGCCTGTGTCCAATGGAATAGGAGGTCTGTTCGTCTCTTCCCAAGATACAAAAGGCTATCGTTTCCCCTCTATCGCGACTTCAATATGCGGCGCCGCGCTCATTGAGGCAACTGAAAATGGCTTTAAAGTGCTTCGTTTCAGACGTTTGCAGAAGGACAAAGCGATGAAAGCTGGCACTGGGAACAAAGTGGACGTGGGCGGCAGATGACTCTGCCATGCAGGTTCACGACCATCGACATTCGGCTCCACACATCTTCCGGGAATCTTTCTCTTATCTCCGCGGCAGCTTTGCTTCTATCGTCTGTATCTGTAAATCCTAGACGTTTTGCGACGCGCACAAAATGTGTATCACAGATGACTGATGGAAGATGCAGCACGTGCTCTTTGTAACATTCAGCTGTCTTCTCACCTATTCCAGGCAACGCGATAAGCTCTTCAGCATCCGATGGCAATCCTTTCTCTGCAATATACCGGGAAACCGCGATAATCCTTGGAGCTTTTGTCTTTGAAAGCCCTGCTGATTTTATCAAAGCTTCTACATCCGCTACCGAGGCGCAAGCCACACTAGCAGGATCCGGATAGCGCGAGAACAAAGCCGAAGCAGCTTTCACAGCTTGTTTGTCAGTCGTAGAAGCACTCAGCATGACTGTGATCAAGAAACGCCAGGGATCCTTTTCGTCGATGAAGGAAATCCGCTCAGGATAAATTTTTTCAAGATAATTCCAAATAGTGTTGACCGTCTTATCCATTTTGCTTACAATACTCGACCGTACGGGATGTCGCCTAGCGGCTATGGCGCCTGCTTTGGGAGCAGGATATCGATGGTTCGAGTCCATTCATCCCGATAGCCCTCATCGCTGATGAGGGTTTTTTTTCAGTTGCCCTCATCTACATCAATCACTTCAGCATCAGTTGGCTTCGCGATATGGCGCTTGATGAATGGAAGAAAACCAGAATAGACTTTCTTGAACTCTTCCTCACTTTCTCTCATTGCAGCTTGCCAAGCAGGCGCGAATCCAGGACTGTTGAGGCTCAGACGCTCTACAGCCTTTTGCATAATCTGCAGCATCTCCATCTCCTTCCTGCCTGGTTTATCGCGGAAAGCGAGAAGAGAGACGCGGAGATTCTCATTGGCTTTCTTCAGCTCTTCATTCTCGCTTCGGATCTTCGCGATACCATCCGTCTCAAGCTCCATACGTTCAGCAAGCATGTTCTTATACTTCTGAATTTCTTTATCTTTCTTCTTCAATGATGCCTTAGAGGCAAGCCAAAGCCCCAGAAGAAGCAACACGACAGCAATAACCAAACCTGAAACAAGCCCTGTGACTACATTATTCATACCTGAAAGATAACCAATATTTCCGGCCTCTTCCACCCTTGTGAAAACTATGTTAGAATCAGTGTACCTATAGAACGGCTCATCTGAAGCCTCTTGGAGCAAACCATATAATCGGGGTCCGGTATAGCTTTAGCGGCATTGCTCCCCTTCGTGGGGAACAGAAAGCGGGCAACAAAGATCCCTCCCTTGAACAATAGTTCAAGAGCAACCAGCTGCCGTATCTATAGGACTTTTCTTTGCAGAGGACATATGGACAAGCAAGAGAGCCTCAGACAAATACGATACATCAAAGTACCTGACGGAATGAGAATAGAGAGCGATACGTTCCGCCTCGATTCCAACGTAATGCTTCCCGTGCTGCTGCAGCCGGGACAGAACAAGCTGACAGCTGACTCAGTTTCACTAGAGTCTATCGTCTCTGGAATGCTCACCTTGATAGCTTATGATGAGAAACACAGAGATTGCTCGTACTACAAGGATTTCGTGCTCACTGTAGACCCCATGCTCCCAGACAAGCTCACAAAAGCAGCAATTGCAAAAGAGGAGCAGAAAGATTACGACTTCTCTGAAGAGCTTTTCCTGGCAGCGTACCATCTGATGCCGGAATCGGCCAGCTGCATAAACCTCGCGACGCTCTACTCATATAGAGCTGTATATGAACGCGACAATGGGGATGAAGAGAAGGAAGATGAGTATCTTATCAGAGCAAAGCAGACACTGAAAGATGGTCTTTCACGCTTTGGAGAGGATGCTGATGTGCTTTCGGAGATTGCTTCATTCGAGGCATTCACTGGCAATCTCGAGGAAGCTAAGGACTACCTTGACAGGTATATGAGCATCGCGGGAGAGGGAGAAAAGAAGCAAGAGATGAAGAAGCTTCTTGCACGCATCGACCTGCAGCTTGAGAATGATGAAGAAATCAAAGAAGCTTATGACTTCATCATGCTGAACGAGAATGACAAAGCGATTGCAGCTGCTACAAGCTTCATCTCAAAGAACCCTGAAGTCTGGAATGGATACTTCCTCCGCGGCTGGGCATTGAGGAAAGCTCAGAGATACGAGGAAGCGAAAGATGATCTGCTCAAGTGCCTGAAGCTCGGTGAGCGCTCTGCTGATATCTATAATGAGCTTTCCCTGGCTGAACTGGAGACAGGAGACAGAGAGCTTGCAAAGACTTATCTAGAGACAGCGGCAGATCTGGATCCAGATAATCTAACAGTCACATCCAACCTTGCCTATCTTTATCTGAGAGACTCACAGTTCGATGAAGCCAGAGAGTATCTGGAAAAATCACGATATCTTTCCGGAGATGACAGCATAGTCAAGAATCTCATCGAAGAGTATGAGAAGATGACTGGTGAGAAGATCGGAACGCTGATCCATGAAGAAATCGTACACAATGACACAGAGAAAGAAGATGACGATGATGATGCTTATGCCGCTGAGATTGCTGAGATAGAGAAAGACAGAATTCCTGAAGAGCATGAGTGCCACTGTGGACACCACCACCATCATCACGAGGAGGAGCTATGATTTCTTGCAGCGAGAAAGAGACAGAGGAAGCTGGCTTCAAGCTAGGTTCTACACTCAGACGGGGCGATGTCATCACTCTCACAGGCTCGCTGGGGGCTGGAAAGACAGTGCTAGCCAAAGGCATTGCCAGAGCGCTTGGCATCAAAGAAGCAATAGTCTCCCCTACCTTCACGCTTGTGCAGGAATATGAAGGACGGGAGAAGCTATATCATCTCGACCTCTACAGGCTCTCTGGAGAAGATGAGTTTGAATCGATGGGAGGAGAAGAGTTTCTCTATCCGGACGGGATAACACTCATCGAATGGGCAGAGAAAATCGGCTCGATGCTTCCTGATGACGCGTTCCATGTCGATATTGAAATCATGAATGACGGAAAAAGGGAGATATCCATAACAGGAGGTTGCCATGAATGTTCTCTTAGCTGACACTTCAACGCAGATTCTCTCCATCGCTCTCCTGACGGAAAACACATATGAGGAACGCCTTATTGATGGTAATTTCTCGCACTCTGAGGATCTCCTGCCTGAGATTGAAGCTCTGATAAAAAGAAGCTGTATAAAACTGCAGGACCTGGAGCTTCTGATTGTGGCGAAGGGGCCTGGTTCCTTTACAGGCCTGAGAATTGGCATGGCATCCATGAAAGGACTTGCTTCCGCCCTCGCGATTCCTCTTGTATCAGTACCGACTCTAGATGCCATCTCAGAAGTTGTAGGAATATATCCGGGAGCTATTCTCTCTGTCATCGATGCAAAGAAGAAACGATTCTATCTATCGATGAAGAAGAACGGCGAAACGATAATCCCAGACAGGGATGGAAACGCAGAGGATGTCATTCCTTATCTGAAAAAAGAGGAGATGCCTGTCTTGGTAACAGGTCCTGATGCACTGCTTTTCTGTGAGAATATAGCCAAAATCGATGAGGCAATAGCGCTGCGTCCAGATCCAGAAGCTCCTAGAAATATCGCGAAAGCTCTTTTGGCGCTTGGCCTGGAGAAATACAGGACAAAAGGCCCTGATGATATCGGGGAAGGACCTGTTTACATCAGACGTTCAGATGCAGAAGAAGCTCTGGAGAAAAGAATGATGGAAAGAAAAGAAAACGAAAAGGAGAAGCACAGTGAAGTGTGACATACTAGTAATAGGCTGTGGTCCTGCAGGCCTTTCAGCTGCCGCATATGGAGCAAGAGCAGGCTACAATGTAGTAGCAATCGATGGCCTCGCACCCGGTGGACAGCTGCTGTATATAGATGAGATAGAAAACTACCCTGGCATGGAGAGCACATCTGGCTATGCACTTGCTGAAAGCTTCGAAAAGCAAGCGACGCAGTTCGGAGCCAGGATCGAATTCTGGGAAGCAAAATCAATAACGAAGAAAGATGGCATTTTTATCGTTGAAACAAACAACGAAAGCATCGAAGCAAAAGCTGTCATTCTCGCTTCTGGCGCCAGACATAGGCATCTCGGCGTTCCCGGAGAAGAGGAATACCAAGGCAAAGGCGTCAGCTATTGTGCAACTTGCGATGGTCCATTCTTCAAAGGAAAGACTATTGCAGTAGTCGGAGGAGGAGACACAGCACTGACAGATGCGCTTTATCTCTCAAAGCTCGGAAAGGAAGTACATCTCATCCATCGCCGTGACCAGTTCAGAGGACAGAAAGCACTTGAAGACAGAGTCAGAGCAAAAGAGAACATCGTCCTTCACCTGAGCATGAATGTGAAAAGC
>JADIMT010000068.1 GCA_017694595.1 Candidatus Ornithospirochaeta stercoripullorum
GCGTATTCTCTCTATATTCCTGCTCCCCTTGTTCTGTGCAGTGAACGTCGTCATGGCATGGCTGATAGACTGCTCTGGAGTGAAAGCGAAATCATCGATACGGGTCACCGCGTTATAAGCTGCAATCACTACAACACCTAGTGTATTGACTGCACTTTGTATCAACAGCTTTCCGATAGGCTGACAAGCTTGCTGCAATGCTGTGATGGAACCAAAAGAAAGAGTCGTCTTCAATAATGATTTATCTATCGTAAGCTTATTGAATGAAAGAATAGCAACCTTTCTTTTTATATATATCGCGCAAAGAAGAGCTGCAACTCCTTGGCTTATGATCGTAGTCATTGCAGAGCACATGATGCCAAAACCAAGATATCCGATGAAGAACAGATCAAGAAGAGCATTCAAAACAGATGAAAATGTAAGGAACTTCAATGGAGTTGCGGAATCGCCTACGCTCTTCAAAGCCTGTGAGAGCGCGTTGTAAAAGCATGTGAAGGGCAAACCACAGAAGATTATCCGCAAATACACCACTGTCATATCCAAGGCTTCAGCTGGCACATTCAGAACAGACAACAGCGGGACAGCAAAGACTACGCCGAGAAAAGCTGCTATAAGCGAAAACACAAGTCCAGCACCAAGCAATGTTGAGAGTTCTTTTGACAGCATCTCATAGTTCTTCTCTCCGAAATAAGTGCTCATAATAACACCAGCACCCATCGAAAGGCCTGAAATACCAAGAATGAGTATATTCATGATAGGAGCAGCCATGCCAGTAGCAGCTAGTGCTTCAGTACCAATGAACTGTCCAGCGATAATGGAATCGACAGCATTATAAGCAAGCTGGAAAAGACTGCCGAGAACTAGTGGCACTGCCTGACCTATCAATGCTTTGAAAATTGAGCCATGAGTCAGATCAGTACTTGCCATAAAGCTGATTATATCATTGAATAGCAAATGCATGAATAGAACTATTGCTGTAATTTATTCTCGCGATATAACAGAAATGACCAGAAAGCTTCTGGAGGCAGAGAGTAATCTATTGCCTTCAGATTATTCCGCTTCCATCATCCTCAAACCCAATCTTGTCACACCATCAGATCCTGCAGACGGAGCTGTCACACACACGGAAATAGTAGAAGAAACAGTGCACTTCCTCTCAAGCAGAGGATACAGGAACATAACGATAGCAGAAGGCTCCTGGGTAGGTGCACAGACAGAATCCTGCTTCAGGAGACTAGGATATTACGACATTGCCAAACGATTCGGCATCAAGCTGTTGGATACGAAGAAAGACAAATTCTGTAAAGTATCACCTTGTGGAATCGATATGGAAGTCTCGGAGACAGCTCTCAATGCTGATTTCCTCATCAATATGCCAGTACTGAAAGGACATTGCCAGACACACATGACGCATGCGATGAAGAATCTAAAAGGACTTATCTCAGATAAATCAAAACGTGATTTCTATCGGCTCGGGCTGGATCGTCCGATAGCAGCGTTGAATACGGTGTTCAAGCCAGGACTCATAATCTCGGACAGCATCTGTGGTGATCTGGATTTCGAAGAAGGCGGCAATCCAGTCAGAACAGACAGGATGATGGCTGCATCCGATGCCGTGCTTCTAGATGCATACGCATCCACGCTTATGGGATTTTCACCCGATGATATAGGATATATAAGAGAAGCAAGAAAACTTGGATTGCTACATGATGCAGACTGGAATATAAAAGAGCTCTCAAAGCCTACCAGTACGGGAGTAAAACCTACAGGAATTGCAAAAAGACTCTCTGCATATACGGAGCCTATCGATGCATGCTCTGCTTGTTATGCCGCTTTAATCCATGCACTCAAACGGCTGGATGATGACGGAGTGCTCTATAAGCTCGACAAGAAGAAGATTGCAATCGGCCAGGGATGGAGGGAAAAGAGCCCAGAATTGGGCTGTGGCGCTTGCTGCAGCAAAGCTATCAAAACAGTTACAGGCTGTCCTGTCAGAGCCGACAACATATTAACGATGCTCAGGAGCCTATTATGATAATTCGCGATGCAACCGAAAAAGATGCAGCAGCTATCGCTTCAATATTCCGCTATTACGTCGAAGAAACAGCAATATCTTTCGAGTATGAAGCACCTACCGATGAGGCGATGCGGAGAAAAATCATAGAATCTGCCAATCATCTTCCTTATTTGGTCGCAGAAGAAAATAACAGGATACTCGGCTATGTCTACGCACATCCGTTTTCACAGCGTGAAGCATACAGAATCAGTGCAGAAGTCACAATCTATCTTGATAAAGACTGCACAGGCAAAGGTATTGGAAAAGCGTTGTATGAAGAGCTTGAACGACGATTGAGTGGAACTGAAGTCCGTAATCTCTATGCCATTGTCATGTACCCAGGCTATGGAAGCATAGAGTTCCATGAGAAGATGGGATACAAAACTGTCGGCAAGCTTACAGACTGCGGCATGAAATTCGGAAAGCTCTGGTCCGTTGTCTACATGGAGAAAAAACTATGATTGTAGACAGCCATTTCCATGCCCTCTCCATGAAGAAAAAAGGCATCGATTCGCTTTCTAGCAATCTTGTCGGGATAGATGTCGGAACAGATGCGGGAGATGCCAAGGAACGTCTAGCAATCCTGCCTGAAAGCAGTACAATCTTCTTCTCTCTGGGGTCTGGACCATGGTGCTTGCAGAATCCTGGTTACATCTCTCCGGATAATGAAAGAGATAAACTCCTTGCTGATATCTCATCATTTGGCGCAGATGCCATTGGAGAATGCGGTTTTGACAACCATTGGAAATATGGTACAGAAGAAACGCAAAGGGAGCTTTTCATGATGCAAGTCGAACTCGCATCATCTCTTTCATTGCCTATAATCATCCACACGCGCGATGCGGATGCGGAAATTGAAAAAGCTCTAAAATCCTCGCTCTTCAAATGCCGAGGAGTAATGCACTGCTTTTCCTCCGGCCCTGAACTAATGAGAAAAGCATTGGATAAGAATCTCTACATTTCATTTGCGGGCAACATTACATACAAAGGCAACGACTCAATCCGCCAGGCTGCAAAGGAAGTTCCACTCGACAGAATCCTCGTAGAAACCGATGCCCCCTACCTTGCGCCTATTCCGATGCGCGGAAAGCCTTCAAAACCGGAGTACACGGAATACACAATTGCATTCATCGCGGAAATCAAAGGCGTTGAACCAGAAATGCTGAAAGAGAGAGCAAAAGAGAATCTTCTAGCGCTCCTACAGCGTGATAAGACAGTACGAAAGCTCAGCCTCTCCTGAAAGCAATGCCGAAATAGTCCGGTCCCAATCTACAGCTACCGCATATTCTACAGGCGTAGTCTCCAGAGCTGCTGCATCGCGTTCATCAAGAACAGCTTTCCACTCTCTTTGCCCCCTCAGCAGAGGAAGCGATGAGGAAGGAGTGAGCAACAGGACATATTCAGCTCCGCATTCTTCTATGCGCTTTCTTACCGAATCAACATTTGCGCCTGAAACACGCCCGGAATAAGTTATACGCTCTATGGTGTCATCGTGCTCGATAAGATTGTCTGCTATTTCATCGGCCGCACTTGAAGATCTTTCATAAACAACAGCCTTCTTACCCGCAGGGGCAGCTTCCCACATAGCACTCTCATCGATATTCAGCACAGCTATCGGATTTTCCCCTTCTTCCTTCTCCCTGCCGAAAAGATAATAAGGGACAGCAGGAGGTTGAGCGACAGGAGAAGCTATCACAAGATCTGCATTCTCGGGATTATCAACAAGGATATATTCAAAGAAATTGGATGGCAATGAAATCTCATAGCTTTCAGGAAGCGTTGTGCCATGCAAGAAGACGACTCTTGGCCTTGTGAGGAAAAAGACTGCACAGCAAGCGAAAATGAACAGAATAATCCCAATAACAATAATAACCTTCTTCCTCTGCATAGCATGAGAATACATATGAGAGCGCTCAGAATCAAGAATATTGGTTGACCCTATTCATTGCAATGAGATAGTCTTATCTAAAGATAAGGAGGCAGATCAATGATCAGCTATAAGGAAGTAGGACTTGTCAATTCCCGCGACATGTTTGCCAAGGCTATGAAAGGCCACTATGCCGTCGGAGCTTTCAACTTCAACAATATGGAGCAGATGCAGGCTATTATCGCCGCATGCGTCGAAACAAAAGCACCTGTTATTCTTCAGGTTTCAAAAGGTGCAAGAGATTATGCCAATATCAACATTCTCCGCAATATGGCACGTGGAAGTGTTGAATATGCTCATGAGCTGGGCTGTGATATCCCAATTGTACTCCATCTTGACCATGGCGATTCATTCAAGACAGCAAAGGACTGCATCGACAATGGCTTCTCCTCTGTCATGATTGATGGTTCACACCTTCCATATGAAGAGAATGTCGCACTGACAAAGCAGGTTGTTGATTATGCCCATGAGCACGACGTCACAGTTGAAGGCGAGCTTGGAGTGCTTGCAGGCATCGAAGATGAAGTATCTGCCGCAGAATCCCACTATACACGCCCTGAAGAAGTTGTAGACTTTGCAACACGCACTGGAGTTGATTCACTGGCTATCTCTATCGGAACCAGCCATGGTGCTTATAAGTTCACACCGGAGCAGTGCACACGCAATGCTGAAGGCATTCTTGTACCACCACCGCTCAGATTCGACATCCTTGCAGAGATAGAGAAGCAGCTTCCAGGTTTCCCCATCGTTCTCCATGGTTCATCATCCGTTCCACAGGAATATGTGAAGATGATCAACGAACATGGCGGAAAGCTTGCTGACAGCGTCGGCATTCCAGAGGAGCAGCTGAGAGAAGCAGCAAAGTCAGCAGTATGCAAGATCAACATCGATTCCGATGGACGCCTGGCAATGACTGCCACTATCAGAAGAATATTTGATGAGAAGCCCGCAGAGTTCGATCCAAGAAAGTATCTTGGACCTGCACGCGAAGAGCTCAAGAAGATGTATATGCACAAGAACATCGATGTTCTTGGATCTGCAGGACATGCACTTGACTGATTTTTCAAGGGGTAGTGTAAAAGCTACCCCTTTCCTCTCGACAGAGAGAATCAAAATATGTTATAAATATCCGGTGTGACTCGTTCACACCATTTCTTCATGAGAACAGGGCAGGTATCTGTACTATAAGGAGTTCAGTTGGCTACTAGGGAGCTTAGAATCAATCGGCAGATAAGAGCACATCAGGTGCTTGTTATTGATGAGAACGGCGTACAAAGGGGCGTAATGAGCGTTCCAGAAGCGTGCCGTCTGGCAGATGAAGCAGGAATGGATCTTGTTGAGGTTTCTCCAAATGCTAATCCCCCGGTATGCAAAATACTCGATTTCGGCAGATATCGCTATGAGATGGAGAAGAAATCCAGAGAGGCTAAGAAGAATCAGACTGTAGTCAAGATCAAGGAAATCAGAATGCAGCCTAAGATTGAGAAGCATGATCTGGAGACGAAGAGCAAAGCAATTGCCGAGTTCCTGCAGCAGGGAAACAAAGTGAAGGTCTCTATCCGCTTCCGCGGCAGGGAGCTTGCACATCCAGAGCTGGGAAAAGTGGTACTGGACAAGATTCTCGATGCGCTTACAGAGTTGGGAATACAGTACAACCTCGACAAAGGCGCTCTGATGGAAGGAAAGATGATGAGCATGACAGTCTCTCCTTCTAAAGGTAAGTAAGTGCCTCCGTATGGAGACAATATATCGCAGCTTCAGGGGTTCTTGTTCCCTGCGGCGCGTTAAGAGAGGTAGGTAAGAAAAATGCCTAAGATGAAAACAAGAAAGTCAGCGTCCAAGCGCTACAAGGTGACGGGATCTGGCAAGGTGGCTTACAAGAAGATGGGCCTTCGCCATATTCTCACAAAGAAGAGCTCCAAGAGGAAGATGCACCTGAGACACAGTGGCATCCTTTCAGCAGTAGAACAGAAGAGAGCAAAGTCAATGCTCCCTTATGCAAACAACTAAGGAGAGTGTGAGAAATGCCAAGAGCAGTAGACGGAACCAGACGTGCGGACAGAAGAAAGAAGATTCTCAATCAGGCAAAAGGCTATTGGGGAAGAAGAAGCACCAACCACCGCGTTGCTAAAGATGCTGTTGCAAAAGCAGGTCAGTACGCATATCGTGGAAGGAAGGAAAAGAAGAGAGATTTCAGAAAGCTGTGGATTGCAAGAATCTCAGCAGCTGTTCAGGCAGAGGGCCTTAACTATTCACAGTTCATGCATGGCCTCAAGCTTATGAACAACACTCTCAACAGAAAGGCTCTCTCCAATATGGCTATTGAAGACAAGGCTACATTCTCAGCACTTGTCGCAGAGGTCAAGAAGGCACTCGCCTAAGGAGGTTATATGACCACGATTGAAAGCAGCAAACTCCTGCTCATGAGAGTACAGAAGGCAGTCGGACTTATCAGACACCTTCGTGATGAGAACAAGGAACTTCAGGCTAGGTTCACACTTGTTGAGAACCATAACAAAGAGCTTCAGGATCTTTACGACAAGCTCAGTACAGACCAGGCTGCTATTGATCAGGCCATTGCTTCAGCTCTCGAAGAGCTCGATACATCCCTTGGCGATCTTGAAGGCTTCGAGGATTTCGGAACGCTCGACTCTGAAGAGCTTTCCCAGGCAGAAGATTTCTCTGCAGGACTCGATACAGAGGATATGGACATCGAGACATTCGACGACGAAGACCTCTGAGAGTACTACTTTCAGACGAGGAGGCAGGAATTGCCTCCTTTTCTTTTTTCCTACTGTCGTGTATCTTTTCAGCTGTGAGAAGAATCCTCAGAGAGCTGTATCTTATTCCTGTCTTTCTCTATAAAGCGCTCATAAGCCCATTTGTAGGACCATGTTGCCGCTACACGCCATCATGCTCTATCTACATGATACAAGCTGTCAGGAAATTTGGTGTGATAAAAGGAACAATCATGGGAACATGCAGGCTTCTCCGTTGCCGGAAAGGTTTTCTCGGAGGTCCGGATCCAGTCCCGGACGAATGGTCATGGAAAAGAATCAAATCAGATTGGATCGCATACAGGAAGCCCAAAGATTAATCACAGATTGAATGGACAAAAGAGAAAAGCACTTGCATTGCTTGCTCATTGTATCCACCTTCAGGAATAATCAAATCAGCATATTCCTTCATCGGCTCAATGAAATTGAAGTGCCCAGGACGGACAACTTTCGTATACTGTTCAATCACGCTTTCAACGGTTCTACCGCGCTCTGCGATGTCACGCTGCAGACGTCGTATAAAACGAATATCCGCAGGTGTATCGACATAAAGCTTCAGATCAAGGATATCACGGATACGCTCATCATAGAAAATCATCAAGCCATCTAGTATAATTAGCTTCTTAGGTTCGACACGGATGTACTCATCCTTTCGTCTATGATGAACAAAATCATACTGTGGCATCATGCAGGCTTTGCCGTTTTTCAGATCCCGAAGGTTATCCAGCATGAGATCCATATCGAAAGCATCAGGATGATCGAAATTATAAGCAGTTATGTTCTCATTATTGATAAAAGGGGCGCTCTTGTAATAGTTATCCTGGGAAATCAGAACAGCTTCCGCATGCGCTTCTTTTATTCGTCTGACAACAGTACTCTTTCCGGAACCAGAACCACCAGTAATTCCAATCAGCCTAACATCCATCATTCGTCCTCATCAGTCTTGAGCACAGCCAGAAACGCACTCTGAGGAATTTCGACATTGCCAACCATCTTCATGCGCTTCTTTCCCTCTTTCTGCTTTTCAAGGAGCTTGCGTTTTCTCGAGATATCACCACCATAGCATTTCGCGGTAACATCCTTCCTGAACGCAGAAACGGTCTCTCTTGAGATAATCTGCCCTCCGATAGCAGCCTGGATAGCAATCTTGAACTGCTGTCTTGGTATCTCTTTCTTCAATCTCTCGCAAACAACCCTTCCACGTGATTGCGCATTTCCCTTATAAACCAGCTGGGAAAGAGCATCAACGCTTTCGCCATTTACAAGGATATCAAGGCGGACAAGCTCTGTTGCTTTATATCCTATCACAGAATAGTCAAATGACGCATAACCACGGGAAATCGACTTCAATCTGTCATAGAAATCAAAAAGCACTTCAGCAAGCGGCATCTCATAAATGAGTTCAACACGCTTCTCATCAAGATAGTTCATGCCTGTCTGCACGCCACGCTTCTCCAAGCATAGTGTTATAATAGGCCCAACATACTGAGTCGGCGTGATGATATCAGCAGAGATGTATGGCTCTTCTGCGAAATCTATACGCGTCACATCTGGATATTCCAGAGGATTATCAATCTCTAACGTCTCTCCATTCTTCATGTGAACGATGTAGCGGACAGAAGGTGATGTGAAGACAATCGAGAGATCAAACTCCCTTTCAATCCTCTCTTGCACAACTTCAAGGTGGAGCATGCCGAGAAAGCCACAACGGAAACCGAAGCCAAGAGCCGCAGAACTGTCTTTTTCATAAACCAGTGAAGCATCATTGAGCTTCAAACGCTCAATAGCATCCTGCAATTCCTCATAATCATTGCTATCGACAGGATAAATGGAGGAAAATACAACAGGCTTGACTTCCTTGAAACCTGCCATAGGCTCTGAAGCTGGATTATCAGCAAGTGTTACAGTATCACCTACTCTGATATCCGAAATAGTCTTAATACCAGCTATGAAATAGCCGACATCTCCTGCTGTCAGCGCAGACTTCGATACAAGCTGAAGCTGGAATATGCCAGTATCTTCAGTCCTGTACTCTGCACCGGAGTGCATGAAGCGGATAACATCCCCCGGCTTGATAGCACCGGAAAATAGACGGCAATGAACGATAACACCGCGATATGGATCATAATGGGAATCAAAGATAAGCGCCTTCAGGGGATCCTCTGGGTTGCCCTCCGGAGGTGGTATCAAAGTGACAATAGCTTCATAGAGCGTATCGACACCTTCACCCGTCTTTGCTGATACAAAACAAGCAGAGTCAGGATCCAATCCAAGATCATGGTCAATCTGATGCAAACATGACGGGATATCAGCAGAAGGGAGATCAATCTTGTTAATGACAGGGATAATCTCCAGATTATGCTCCATCGCAAGATACAGATTAGCGAGAGTCTGAGCTTCAACCCCCTGAGAGGCATCAATCAAAAGAAGCGCGCCTTCGCAGGAAGATATAGCTCTTGAAACTTCATAAGTGAAATCAACATGGCCGGGCGTATCGACAAGATTGAGTTCATACTCCTCCCCGTCTGCAGCTGTGTAAGGAATAGTCACAGCCTGGCTTTTAATTGTGATACCACGTTCTCGCTCTATATCCATATTGTCGAGAATCTGTGTCTGCTGAACTCCTCGTGATGTGACAAGGCGGGCACGCTCGATAAAGCGGTCCGCCAATGTTGATTTACCGTGATCAATATGTGCGATAATACAGAAATTTCTCTTATGCTTTGCGTCAATCATACAAGGTCCGTTGTGTGCTGCACAGGAGGAAAGCCAAACATCTCTCTGATATCCTTATCATCAAGCGTCTCTTTCTCGACAAGCGCATTCGTTAGACTATCAAGCTGATCGCGATGGACTGTAAGAATTTCTCTCGTCTCGTTCATGCATCTATCAAGAATCTTATGGATTTCCTGATCGATTCTTCTCGCAGTATCCTCTGAATAATCTTTATGCTGGGTTATCTCACGGCCAAGGAACAATGGCTCATCGTCATTTGCCAGCGAAATGAAACCAAGATCTGACATACCCCACTCAGTGACCATCCTGCGAGCCATCTCAGTCGCTTGTTTTATATCATTGGATGTACCTGTTGTCGTCTCACCATAGACAATATCTTCTGCGACATAGCCACCCATGCAGATTTTGATTCTATCCTCGAGATATGACCTGTTCTTCGTATATGAGTCCTTCTCAGGCAAGCTCATAGTCAAACCAAGCGCTCTGCCATGAGGGATGATTGTCACTTTATGAAGAGGATCAACAGACTTCAGATAATAATGAAGCAGCGTATGTCCCGCCTCATGATAAGCTGTAGCCCTCTTCTCTTCCGGTGTCATGTATACAGACTCTCTTGCGACACCAAGCAGGATCTTGTCTCTAGCTCTTTCAAAATCATCCATATTTACTGTGACTCTGTTTGCACGAGCAGCGAATAGAGCAGCTTCATTTACGAGATTCGCGAGATCAGCTCCCGATGAACCTGGAGTCGCACGGGCAACACGTTCAAGATCCACATCGCTATCAGTCTTAACTTTCTTAGCATGTATGCGGAGGATATCAAGGCGCTCCTGCACATCCGGAAGCGATACTACGACCTGTCTGTCAAATCTGCCCGGGCGTAGAAGTGCAGGATCAAGGACATCTGGCCTGTTTGTCGCAGCCATGACGATGACACCCGGATCTGATGAGAAGCCATCCATTTCTACAAGCATCTGGTTGAGCGTCTGCTCACGTTCATCATGGCCTCCACCAAGCCCGGATCCACGGGATCTGCCTACCGCATCAAGCTCATCAATGAAGATGATGCATGGAGCATTCTTCCTAGCTTCGGAGAAAAGGTCCCTAACTCTTGCGGCACCCATACCAACAAACATCTCCACGAAATCTGAACCGGATGTATGGAGGAAGGAAACACCAGCTTCACCTGCAACAGCACGAGCAAGAAGTGTTTTGCCGGTTCCCGGAGGACCTACAAGAAGAACACCACGCGGAATACGTGCACCGATTTTCACGAAACGATCTGGATGCTTTAGGAAATCCACGACTTCCTGCAGCTCATTCTTAGCTTCTTTCTGCCCAGCGACATCAGCAAAAGTGACTTTCTTGTCATTCTTGCCATACATCTGTGCATGACTCTTGCCGAATGAGGACATCATCCTGTTTCCACCAGCGGCACCAGTCTGTCTCATGATCATGACAATCATGACAATGAAGATGATCCATGGCAGCAACTGTATGATTATATACCAGAACGGTGTGGGCTGCACTGCTCCTGTCACATTGACATTATGATCCTTCAACAACTCCAGAAGAGAAGCATCATAGTACGGGATACGGCATGTGCCCTCTGCTCCGCCTCTCAACATATAGTTGACAACATTCTGCTCAACTATTGTCGCAGAAGCTACGCTATCGCTTTCCACGAATGCAAGGAACTCAGAGTATGAAGTCTCAGTCCGCTGCACGCTTGTAGCATCGCCCATGAATACATAGATGAATGAGATAATAAGAAGGATAAGCGCAACTAAAGCAATGCGATTACGTCTAGCGCTACCCTTGGGATTGTTATTGCCGCTCCCGCTGCCACCGTTATCGCTACCCCAGTATCTATACTGATCGTATATATTCTTCTTAGGCTTCCCCCCGTTTTTCTTTCCGTCATCCTGGGGATTCCCACCTTTATCTTCACTCTTGTCTGGCTGAGGCTCCGGAGTTTTATTCTCCTCTTCCTTTTTATAGTCTTTATCGTCCATAGGATTCATCTTTCTGAATATAGCTTCATTCCCACCTAATAGCAAGGGCAACACCATCAGCAACAGCGCCCAAAAACCGTTTTGAAAGTCTGTCACGACCACCTAAGAATCGTGAAAAATATGCAACTATGCCCTTTCTGTCCTCCAAGACAAGCGAATAAGGCACTCTTTGGTCCTTTTCCAGCTCAGATACATTCTTCCATCCATCTTTAAGTTCTATTCTATCACCTTCACGCGCGTTTCGAAAAATAACAGGAGGTACAAGTTTACTTCTATCGACAACAAGAGTAAGGTTATCTGGAACAGTCTCCTCCAGGACTAAATTGTGAACTGAAATATTCCTGCCGTCCCAGAAAACAGCAAAATCGTAAAGTGGAGGATAAAGACTCAGCGAAGAGGCAGAAAAATAGAAATAAAAGC
>JADIMT010000069.1 GCA_017694595.1 Candidatus Ornithospirochaeta stercoripullorum
TAAGCGTATAGCCCGCGTAGCTGTACTCGCGAACGATTGGTTCATCAACCACAGCTGGAACTTCTGGTTCAACAGCAGGAACTGGCTCCTCGACTGCTTCTGGCTCTGCAACTGGTGTTGTGATGTATGCGATGAGATCATCGACAAGCTTATCAAGCTCTGCTGCCACAGATTCTTTTGTGAATTCCTCTGGGTATGTGAATGTAGCTATGCCATCGCCATCAAGCGTGTAGACAACTCCCATCTCACCATATCCATACTTCTCGTTCTCAAGCGCGAAGAATGAATTCACTTCATCATCTGTTGCCACCGCTGGATACTCAAGCACTGTCTTTCCAGTATCGATTGTTGCTGTAAGCGTATAGCCCGCGTAGCTGTACTCGCGAACGATTGGTTCATCGACTACGACTGGAGCTTCTTCTACTACAGTCTCCTCTGTAGCTGGTGCGGGCTCCTCGATAGCTTCTGGCTCTGAAGCTGGAACCGGAGTTGTGATATATGCAACAAGATCCTGGACAAGGATATCCAATTCCGCCGCAACAGATTCTCTTGAGAATGTTTCAGGGTAAGTGAAAGATGTGCTAGTTAAGCTATCAATAGAATAGAAAACTCCAAGATCGCCAAGAGCGTATCTTTCATTCTCAAGTGCAATAAATGCTTCAACATCATCTGCAGGCACTGCTGGATACTCTAATACAGCCTTTCCATCCCAAATGGAAGCTTTCAGCTCATAGTTTCCATATCTATAAAGCCTTACATCTGGCCTGGCCGAAAGATCAGCCTTTGCTGTACTTGTTGCAGACTCTGACCAATGCTCTCCATCATATGAGCTCTGCAGATATAATGTATATTCCTTTTCAGCTTCTAAGCCTGAAAGCGTAAGCGAAGATGAATCTCCTGATAATACAGTCCATCCATCTGGATCTTCCCCATTAAGCTGATAGCGATACGCTGTTACATCTGGGTCTGTAAGAGCCCATTCCCATGTAACTGTCATTTCGACAGCAGAGAGCGGGACCGAAATTATCATAAGTAATGTAAGCAAAGCTATCACAAGTTTCTTAAATTTCTGCATATAATCTCCAATGATGGGCAAGCCATTTTTACTTTATTGTATGCATAGTGCAAAGCTCCCGCAAGGAAAAATCAGGTTAAATCAACCCACCAGAGCATAAAAAAGCACCTGACAGCTTAAGCCAGGTGCAATTAAGCAAGGCTCTAAATCAGCTGAAGAAAACAGGGATATCCCTTACAAGTTCATCAAGTTCAGCTGCAACAGCCTCTTTTGTATAAGTCTCTAGATATGTAAGAACAGCGGAGTCGGAATCTTCGATGGAATATACAACCCCAAGGTCTCCAAGACCATATCTCTCATTCTCAAGTGTGAAGAATTCTTCCACAAGATCCTCTGAAACTGCTGGATACTCAAGCACTGTCTTGCCTGTCGCAATAGTTGCTTTCATCTCATATCCTGCATATCTGTAGATCCTTACATTTGGCTGTTCTTCTGCACTGGCTTTTGCTGTGCATACCGCAGATGCTGACCAATGGATGCCATCATAAGAACGCTGAAGATAAAGCGTATATTCTTTTGTGGAATCAAGTCCTGTCATCTCAAGATAGTTAGTGTCAGCAGAAAGCTCTGTCCATCCATCTGGATCCTCTCCATCCAGCTGATAGCGATAAACAGTCACATCGGGATCATCAAGTTCCCAAGACCATCTGGCAACCATTTCTGCTGCAGTCAACGGAAGAGCAATCATGACCAATAAAGCCAGAACAGCAATAACAGTTTTCCTCGTTTTCATAAATTCCCTCTTTTTTTTGAAGTTCTGTTACTATTTTAGTCCCGCTCTATACTCTCCGCAAGGAAAAATATGTTAATTCCTGATTAGTTGGATAATTCCTCATCAATTTGTTTATAATGAACATATGTCAAAGTTAACCAGCATTGCAGTCTTCTGTGGCTCATCTCCAGGAATAAAAAAAGAGTATGAAGAATATGCCATAGCGCTTGGAAAGCTCATGGCCAAAAGAGGAATCACTCTAGTGTATGGCGGTGGTACAAAAGGATTGATGGGCACTATCGCTACGGCTGTCCATGAGGCAGGAGGATATGTTATCGGGGTGCTTCCGAAAGCTATGGACAAGCCATCAGTCAGACTCCGCCCTGTCGAAAACGAAATGCTCATCGTCAATGACATGCACGAGCGGAAGAAAACAATGTATGAGAAAGCAGATGCATTCATAGCCATGAGTGGTGGCATAGGAACAATCGAGGAAATCAGTGAAATCTATACTTGGAGACAACTTGGATATCATGAGAAGAATATCGCGCTCTTGAATGTCGCTGGTTACTGGGATCCATTCATACAGATGATTGATAAAGGCACAAAAGAAGGTTTCATCTCTCCTGAAGTTCAGCAACTGCTCATCGCAGATGATAATATAGAGAGGCTTCTCTCGCGTCTGGAAACAGAACACGTCAGAGTACCGGAGAAACTTGGGTCAAGAACCTGACGGGAGGAATACCCTAAGGTCTTTGAGACCTACGTTACCGGCGAATGCATAGGCACCAGTGGATGTTGTCCTAGTCCGCTGCTCTGCGGTGCATGGTTAAACAGTCCTGACAGGCAGTGACAGTGCTGTGCACGAGAAACCGCCGGATAACACTGGCGAAGGACGATGGAGCTTGCTGCCCAATGACTCCAGCACGGAGGAGGCTTACAGCGTGATATCCGTGCACTGGAAGGGCGGAGGCTTCCCGAAGTCCTTGCCTTTCATCATTCCTCTCGCAGCACAATGAAAAAGGCTATACTCCCCTATTGAGAATATAGCCTTCGTGGTATCTAAGGATTATTTCTCCCAGAGCTTCTCAGGATAATAACCAGATTCAATCTTCTTTCTCAGCTCCGCCATGACATTTGCTTTATCTTCCGGATAGGTCATTCCAAACCATTTATCAGGAGTTGTGAAAACTTTCACAGAGCCTTGTCCAGATGTGACCATCTCAGACACACCATTTGGAAGAAGACACTCAACTTTAGCTTCCTTGATATTGTTCTTCTTGAAATCTTCCCAATATCCCATGAAGCTATCGAAAGCTTTTGGAGTGAAACCGAAGAAGTTCATTGAAACAGGCTCTTCGCCTGTAAGTGTCACATCACCGGCTGGCATATGGGAGACAACCCCGCCATCTGCTGTATATTCAATCTTCGTATTCTCTTCCATGGAAACAAGAACACCATCTTTGATTACACAGATAGCTCTTGAAACAGAACCAGAAGGGCTCATCGTATTCTTGAGCGTGAAACCTACCATGGCATGTGTCGTGTCTTCGTTTGACAGAGTCGCAAGATAGTCGCCAAGAATACCATATGCGCTGCGTCCATAGTAATCGTCAGCATTGATGACAGTGAAAGGGGTCTTGACAGCATCTTTTGCACAGAGGATAGCCTGAATCGTTCCCCAAGGCTTCTTGCGATCGACAGAAGCAGCAGCTTCCTCTTCTGTCAGCAACGCTGTTCTATCCTGGAAGACATAATCAGCATCCATATTGCGTGCTATTCTATCAAAGAGCCTTTCCCTGAAGTCGTTCTCAATATCTTTTCTGATGATAAATACAACTTTTCCATAGCCGGCATGGCATGCATCATAAACTCCGAAATCAAGGAGCGTCTCCCCATGCATGCCTACTGCGTCAATCTGCTTTACTCCACCATAACGGGAACCAAGGCCCGCTGCCATTACCAGAAGTGTTGGTTTCATTCTCTCCTCCTTCTCAGCACTATTATGATTTTAGTCTTTTTATTTGTAATTATCCATCCTGAAGTTTAGATTTGTGTAGAATTAACAAATAAAGCTTAAAACTTAACAAATCAAAACTTTACGTTAAGTTTATATTTGTTAAATATTTCATTGTAATTAAAGAAATTAAATAATAGATATGCTTGATTATTAACAGAAAAATACGTAAATTACCTTACGTTATGAAAGAAACAGACAGAAAAGCATACCTCTACATAATGCCTTCATTGGTTCTTGCGTTGCTATTTTCTTTCATACCGCTTCTAAAGACATTCGTGGAGTCCTTTCTAACCATCTCCCAGCAAGGAAAGGTCTTAGGCTTCGCAGGACTGGGAAACTACATATCGCTGTTTCATGACACTGCTTTTATTGCCAGCGTAAAGAATACAGTTATCTTCATCTTGCTCTTTCTGCCTCTGAACACATTCTTCACGCTCCTTGCTGCCACACTTACAAGGAGAAAAAAAAGTCTCACAGCCATCCCTGAGTTCATATTTTTCACGCCACTGGCATTTTCATTGTCCGCACTTGCGCTCATCTTCAAAGAAATGTTCAGAGGAAAAGTAAGCATAATAAACAGGTTATTCGGCCTCGATATAGCATGGCTCGATGAAAGTTTTCCAGCAATGGCTGTACTTGTCATCCTAGGCATCTTTCTCGATTTCGCATTTGACTATATCCTGCTGCTCTCCGCTTTCAGAGGAACAGACAGGAGCATCATCGAAGCAGCAGAAATAGATGGAGCATCAGGGGCAACTCTCTTTTTCAGAATAGAGCTTCCCGCAATCCAGAACATGCTGGCAGTAATTATCTTCATGGCTTTGAAGGATGCGCTCCTTATTTCTGCACCTGTGATGGTTCTCACGGAAGGAGGACCATTCAGATCTACCGAGACAATCATGTATTACTACTATTTGGAAGCGTTCAGAAGCGGCAACAGAGCAACAGGAACCACTATAGCTGTGCTGATGGTAGGGTTATCAGCGGCAATCATGACGCTCCTTTCAAGGAGGAGACGAGATGTATAAAGCTATCAGGATAATTCTACTCTGCCTGCTCTCGGTAATTGTGCTTTTCCCACTCTTCTATGCCTTCTCGACTTCGTTCTTCACTCCACAGGATTTCACAGCAGAGAACGCAAAGCTCCTTCCATCGTCCCTTTCGCTTAGAAATTACGAATTGGCACTATCTCACAGGTACTTCGGCCGATATGTGCTGAACTCATTCATCACAGCAACACTGACAGCATTTCTAAGAGCAGCGATCTCCGCAATGACAGCTTTCGCGTTTACACATTTGCGCTTCAAAGGACAGAAAGCAATTCTGACACTGCTTCTGACAACGCTATTCATTCCACCCGATGCCATGCTCTATGAGAACTATGTCACAGTAGCAAGGCTATCACTGCTCGACAGCTATCTGGGAATAGTGCTTCCATCGCTATTCTCCGCCTCAGCTATGTTGATAACCATCGGTGCATATCTCTCTACGGACAGGGATATCTACGATGCAGCACGGATAGACGGATCAAGAGATCCACGGTACATACTCTCGATACTTTTGCCATTGACTGCACCTGTAACGATAACAGTCTTCATCCAGGCTTTCATAAGCTCATTCAACAGTTATCTCTGGCCGCTTCTGATAACAACAAGGCCGAAAATGAGAACGGTTCAGGTTGGAATCATGATGCTGGGATTCGCGGAAGAAGGAGAATATGGAGCGCAATCAGCTTCCATCATTCTGATAACCCTGCCATTCCTGCTCTTACTTGCAGCGGGCCGTAAAGCTATAGAAAAAGCCCTTCAAGGGGGGATTTCTTCATAATTTTTCAGAGGAGGATGTATGAAAAAACTAATCACATTCATCGCTATTTTGATTGCCTCGCTATCTCTCATCGCATCAGGGAGCAATGAGAGTGACAGCACAGTTGTAATCTGGCACTCAAACTCAGGTGTCATCGGCAATGCTTTTGAAACAATCGTAGATGAATTCAATGATACGATAGGCAAAGAAAAAGGAATCGAGATAGAAGCTATTTATCAGGGAGCTGCGAATGACGTACTGACAAAAGTCAAAGCCTCTGCGACAGCTTCCCTATCGAGCCTTCCAGACATAGCACAGCTGGATGCGACAGCGGCACTTGATATGATGAACTCCGACTATCTTGTACTGCCATCTGATATAGGATTCGACACATCTGCAATCATGCCATCCGCTCTTGAATCGCTCATGTCTGAAAAAGGGCTTCTGGCTGTACCATTCAATGCATCTTCCCTCCTTCTATATTACAATAAGACACTCTTTGATTCCCTCGCGCTCACTCCACCAGAAACACTGGATGATTTCACCGCTATCGCACCGCTTCTGGGAGAGAAAGACAACGATGGAAACATCACAAGATATGCATTTGCTGGTGTTCCTGCCACTTACGAGCTAGGAGCATTCATTGGAGCCCAGAAGAGACTTTCTTACTTCGTCGACAATGAAAACGGGCATACAGGAACTCCTCGAAAAGTGCTTTTCGGAGAGGAAGGAACATTCAAGAATTTTCTTGAGCACTGGAAAGCGCTATATGATACAGGATATGTGAACAACATAACATCAGGAGTCAGCACCGAGTTCGCGGCAGGACGTACAGCTACGATGCTCGCTTCCTCATCAAACCTCTCAACTGTTATCAACACAGTGGCTGGCAGATTCGAAGTTGGTACAGCGTTCGTCCCCAAAACAGATGATGAAGCAACAGGAGGTGTAAATATCGGTGGAGGCGCACTCTTCTCTTTCTCTTCATCTGAAGCTGTCAAGACTGTACTTGAGTATCTGACATCGCCAGCTGTCCAGCTTGAATGGGCCGAGAAGACAGGATATATGCCAGTCAATACAGAACTTGAGAACAACCCAGATTACCTCGCATTCCTAGAAAGCAATCCTCAATTCAAAGTTGCTATGGAACAGACAAAAGCTTCGAACCCGAAAGTCGCAGGTGTCTGGCTTCCTTCAGCTTATCAGATATACTATTCATTCCAGACAGAGATACGAAGTGTCACTGAGAACAACAAGGATATAGACCAGGCTGTCAGCGACATGGTAGCAACTGTCCAGAAAGCGCTCGATGATTATGCAAGACAGAATCTCGTCTAATACAAACTTAGTTGCCTTCTCACGTGAAGGCAAAAGAACAATGGATAACCTCATACCCCTGTATGCCAGCTGTGGCTACAGGGCGCTTGATCTCAATTTCTGTGAGATGATGAATCCATACTCCATCCTCAATACAGAGAGAGGCTGGGAATATGCAGAAAAACTGAAGGCTGAGAAAGCCGAATACAAGCTGGAATACATACAAGCACATGCCCCGTATCCACAAGATTACACAAAACTCACAGACAGCGAAAAAAAGAAAATAGACGACTCAATACTGCTTTCGATGGAATACGCTCATTATTTGGGTATTCCCCAGATTATCGTGCATCCAATCAAAGGAAGCATCAGAGATAACATCAAGTATTTTGAATCGCTTCTGAAGAGAAGAAAGAGTCCAATCAAGATAGCTATAGAGAACATGGAAAGCACTGACGAGATATATTCTCCATCTTCCCTTATCGAAATCGTCTCGCCCCTCTACCCTGAATGCACCATCTGTCTGGATACAGGCCACGCGCATATAGCAGGTGAAGATATCCCCACATTCATTGAGAAGACAAGCAAGTATCTGACAGCCACGCATATTGCTGACAATAATGGAAAAGAAGATCAGCACTTGCTGCCTGGTTTTGGGACAATATGCTGGGAAAGCACTATCAAAGCATTCAATGATTTCTATAGTGGATATCTTAACTATGAGTGCATGTTCTTTTCCAAGAGCCTTCCGCAGAGTGCATCGGATAGCGTGATAAAACTTTCACTCGCTCTTGGAGACTGGCTTCTCTCCCTCGCTTCTGAAAAAGGTACATCGTGAACGATACTGGCAAGAAGCGCAAAGGGAGCCCGGACATTCTGTAAAACCATCTTCCGCCTTCTCAAGTTGGTGCACGTGCCACTCAAGCTCATCTATGTGCTTTTTCAGCGCTTCAAGCTTCTCAAGATCAGAGGCAAGCTTCTTTCTATACTCTGCCAACAGTGCTTCCCGGCGGAGATTTCCGCTCCTGTCAGAATCCTTCAGCTCAAAGATCCTTCGCACTTCCTGCAAAGAGAAGCCAAGGCCTTTTAGCTCAATAATCCTCTTCAAATAGACGAGGTCCTCATCTGTATACCAGCGCTGTCCACCTCTTGAACGATGGGCTGTTATCAGGCCTTGCTCCTCATAGTAGCGAATAGTACGCTCAGAAAGAGAACTTAACGCTGCTATTTCACCTATCCTGTACCGTCTCATAGCATGATTGTAACTGAAATCACAACCTTGCGTGATAGAATTTCGACACACTCTGTTCACGAAAAGCTATACAAAACCTGACAAAAACACAGGATTACTGCGTATTAATGAGTATGAGCAATTACATTATAAGAACAGCATATTCGACAATGAAGGAAACACCTATTGAAGACCGGCCAAGAGAGAAGATGGAACGGCTTGGACCAGCAGCGCTTACAGATGAAGAGCTTCTGATGCTGATCATAGGCTCCGGCAATGCAAAACGGCCTGTCAATGAAATTGCAGAAGAGCTATTGGAGAAAATCGACAGAAATCCTTCAATAAGAACAGAGGAGATTATGCTTATTCAAGGCATTGGAAAAGCAAAAGCATCCGCTATCGATGCAGCCCTTGAACTTGGCAGACGGCGTGTTCGGGGCAAAGGCCGAACAATCTCTGCACCTGCAGATATCTTCAATGAAATCAGGCATTATGCTTCAAGACAGCAAGAACATCTGTTAGTCATCATGCTCAATGGTGCCCATGAAGTGATGGGGAATGTTGTTGCAACAGTCGGGCTGCTCAACAGAACCATAGTCCATCCAAGAGAAGTCTTCTCAGAGCCTCTCAAGCAAAGAGTCGCGGCAATAGCCATCGCGCATAATCATCCATCAGGCAATGTTCTTCCCTCCGAAGATGACAAAGATGTGACACAACGCTTGAAGAAATGCGGAGATATCCTTGGAATAAAGATCCTCGACCACATCGTCTTCTCAGATGATAAATACTACTCATTTCTGGAACATGGGATATTGTGAAGATCCTCCTTCTCAATACCATAAATGCACGCCACCCAAGTTCGGCAACTTTGAAAGTTCTTGTATAGGTTAAATCTAGGAGAATAAAGACTATAGAGAAATTAAGTTTTATTATGAACACCACTTGTTAATAGACAGTGGGATATACTGTAAAAGCAACCAACAATTACTATCCTCGCTATCCTCTTTCTGCCATGTATAGCTGAAAAAGATGGCTTAGAAAGGAAGTTTGGAGAATGTGGCCAGTCAATCTATGTTCCTTGTATACCTGCAATCAGGATATCTGGAACAGCCTAAGAAACGGGAACCAGAATTTGGACCTTTCTTTGCTGTTCTTACGACAAGAGGTGCGCCACAACGAGGGCAAAGTCCTTTCTCAAGCCGTTCTTCCTTTTCTGCAAGCCGCTGATAGATCTTCTCTACATGATGGGTGCTATCAGTACCGTAAGAGAGTTGTAATAGCTTAGTGCGAATATCATTTATTTCGTTCTCGGAGAGGCTACCTTTATACACAGAATCAATTTCACGTATCTTACGATTAAGATTGCTTTCGTAAAGCACATACACACCTAGTGAGTTAAATGTAACGTCCTTGAATTCAGCTTCATCACTGAAAACTATAAGTGAATGAATAGGACCTTTATACCATTTTAAATTTTTCCTGAGACAAGAAATATGTGAGGCATTTTGCCGGATTGGATTGTATAGTCTATTCTTTGTTGAACCTTCCCTGGTACCTTTGTATAGCACTTGGGTCCAGTACTGATTGTTCTCATTACCGAATATCCAGCCTTTGTAGTTCTTCATCTCAATGACATAAATTCCACTAGGAGCAATTATAAGTTCATCAATTTGAGAGGTACTACCATCTGGCCAAGGCAGATACAGATTTCTCATTGGGATTGCTTTGATACTAGCGCAAATCCAGTCAACAATATGGAAAACCTCCAATTCACCTCTCCGCCCCTTTTCTTCGACACTTTCAGTAAATCGTATTGGTGAACAGTTGCTTTTCTGCGAGCTATTGCTGTCTGAAGATTTGGCTATCATCCTCACTAACAGAATAATGATAATGGAAACTATAAGAAGAATACCCATTCTGCATTCACCCTCCGGCTGGCTACTCTTATCTCTTAACAGTCCTTCTGTTCATTGAATATTCTCTGAACTCGAATTCGAATTTCTATTTCTGCTCTATGCCTTATTCTAGCTTTCGTAGCTATGCGGATATCACAAGAACCAAGAATTCTTCCATCTTCCACTGCCACGACAGAGAACGAACCAGAACTGATTGAACTCTTGATGAATGCAAGCTCATCTTCCTCTGTCATCGAACCAGCATCCTCAAAAGAACATGCAAGATTATCTGTCTCCGAGACAACAGCTCTGAAAAAATCAAGGAATGCGGCAGCGTCCCCTTCGCCGACAAATCTATATTCAACCATTGTTCTTCCTCGTTTTATTCGTTGATTATATTAATCAATGGCAAGATTGCAATGCAGGGACTGACGAATCCGACAAAGGAGTTCTTTCTCTTGTTATGCTTTGCAGATCTTTCTGAAATCTTGTTTCTCATACAGCAAACATCAAGCTCCCTCCGCAGAACAAATTATAAACGCTGCCTGTCACTAAGCCATTACAGGGCAAGTCTCGGATTTTGCCAATCATCTTAATTTTCAGAATTAATAGCGATTTCAGACAATGCGTCGTATCATCGTACATATGGATACAAGACTTAACCCATTATTCACACCTTGGAAGATAGGCAACTGTGAGATAAAGAACAGAATCGTTCTTACCAGCATGGGAGGAACGGACCTTTTCGGATGGATGGAGAAAAACCATTTTGATAAAGATGGTGCCAGATTCATCATGAATGTCGCTGAAAACAATGTAGGCCTTATACTCCCAGGTTGCCAGCCAATCTACAATCCGATGTTCGGACAGTGGCTGCATAAGAACAAAAAGATGTATAAAGACCTTGCTGGATGGATGCCGGAGTTTCATGCAACAGGCGCAAAGCTTTTCATCCAGCTGACAGCAGGATTCGGACGTTCATTCACAATAAGTCCGATGATGGAAATGCTATATACGACTCCAGTGATAAAGACATTGTCAAAACCATTTATGAATCTCGACAGAATCACTGCTTCGGCAAGCCCATCCCCTAACCGCTGGTCTGATAAAGTTCCATCGAGGGAGATGACAAAAGATGAGATCAAGGAAATGATCCATTCCTTCGCTGAAAGTTCTAGGATGCTGATGGATGCAGGCGTTGATGGAGTTGAAATCCACGCTGTGCATGAAGGTTATCTTCTGGATCAGTTCACACTGCCATATGTCAACAAACGAACTGATGAGTATGGTGGTTCAATGGAGAACAGATACCGCTTTGCAATCGAAATTGTTCAGGCAATCAAAGAGAAATGTGGAAAGGATTTCCCAGTGTCACTACGATACAGCGTTATCTCAAAAACAAAGGGATTCAGAGAAGGCGCGCTTCCTGGAGAGGATTATAAAGAAGCCGGAAGGGATATGGCAGAGTCGGAAAAAGCTGCAAAGCTGCTTGAGAAAGCTGGTTATGATATGCTCAATTGCGACAATGGCACATACGATGCATGGTACTGGGCACATCCTCCAATCTACATGCCTGAAAACTGTAATCTTGCAGATGTTGAGCATATAAAGGATTTTGTCGACATCCCCGTCGTAGCGGCAGGAAGGCTTGATCCATATGTCGCAGCTGAATCCATCAGAAATGGCAAGCTTGATGGAGCTGGTTTTGCAAGGCAGTTCCTTGCAGATCAGGAATGGGTCACAAAAATGATGGAGGACAGAGCAGATGACATAAGACCATGCATACTCTGCCACAATGGATGTTTCAATATGTGCCACTATAAAGGCGTACCCAATGAGCAGGATCTCATGGACAGCTTGCATTTGGCTCGCTGCGCAGTCAACGCAGAGACGATGCAATGGAAAAAGCATCGCATAGTGAAGACCACAGCTCCCAAGACCGTTGCAATCATAGGAGGTGGTATCGGAGGAATGGAAGCGGCAAGAGTATTGAAACTCAGAGGCCATAATCCTGTCATTTATGAAAAGAACAGCGAACTTGGTGGTGTGTTTATCGCGGCAAGCGCGGAATCATACAAAGGAAAGCTCAGAGATCTCCTTGCTTGGTACAGAACGCAAATGAACAAGCTCGGCATCGATATCAAACTCAATACTGAAATAAAGGATATCTCTGCAATCAAAGCCGATGAAGTCGTAATTGCTACAGGAGCCAAAGCTAGAAAACTCAATATACCCGGCTTTGACAAGGCAATTGAAGCATGTGAATATCTTTCAGGAAAAGAAGTCGGAAAGTCTGTCGCAGTTATCGGAGGAGGCTTGACTGGATGTGAAATCGCTTATGAGCTTGCCCTTGAAGGAAAGGATGTCAGCATCATCGAGATGAAGGATGATCTCATTGCCCAAAAAGGCGTATGCCTTGCGAATAGTTCCTATCTGAGAGAATGGTTTGCCCTCCACAAGACACCTGTCTATCTTGAATCTGCGGTAAAGGAAATAAAGGACACTTCTGTTGTGATTACCATGAAGGATGGAAGCGAGAAGGAAATCACTGCAGAGAGTACAATATGCAGTATCGGTTATATTCCAGCTCCTCTTGTTCCAGCAAAAGGCAAGGTCCATCTTGTCGGCGACTGCCTGAATGTAGGCAATCTCAGAAGCGTTATCTGGAGAGCATACGAAGTGGCAATGAAAATATGAAAGCAAACGGGCTGGGGTCATCCAGCCCATGCTTCACCGATCAACGGTTACTGTCCCATCTTCACTTACAGTTATCCTATCCCCGCTCTGAACGTAAGCGAGGAACTCTTCTCCTAGCTTATCGACTGTGGGCATAGAGTTTTCCGTCCATACATCAGCAAGTATTGCCCCGGCTGCAGCAAGTGAATCAATCTCCTTGGAAAACAGAAGGCAAGCAGGCTGCCTGGACATGCATGCAGCTGTATAAAGGACAAGTCCTCCCGTAGTCGAGCCAATTGTCTGAGGCATGCACAGAGCCTTTCCTGCCATCGGTTGCTTATAGAGATCCGGATTATTCTGATCAGAGCATTTACCTGTTTTATCGCCAAACATCAATGAATGCTGATAACTTGCAAGTGTGTTGAAACCTTCTTTCGAGACGAGAGCTTCTGCACTTACATTCCCTTTCACCACTGCTCTGCCTTTAAAGACCCTGCTACTCATCTTGCACCTCCCGTGATGATTTTCAGAAGCTCCTCTTCCTTATAATACTTAGCGGAAGTATATGTCCTGAGCTTATTAGAACATGTGATTACAGGCATCGAAGCACACATTGGATTATTCATATACATAAGCGGACAAATATGGCTGAGGACAACTCCAGAGTCTGTAAGCCGTTTCGCTTTCGCGCTTTTCTTGAATTTCTCCATTACAGCAGGAGCTGCCGTCATCACAGTCTTTACCGCCACTTTGCTTCGTCCGCTTGAACGGAGCGCTTGGTCAATTCTATCGCTCCATGAATCAAGCTGATCAGCGGAAAGGTGCGGACAGCCTATGAAAGCAAGCTTAGGAGTTGCATTCTTATCCTTCCAGATTACAGGATAGCTGCGCTCAGTTGCCTCCAGTGTGCTGTCGTCAATGATGAATGTCTTGAAGTTCTCCTTCAGAAGCCCTCTTCCCTGCTTCATTGCCTCAGGAGTAAGCCCTTCTATGTGGTATAGCCCCACAGCACCATTGGAAGCTGTAGCTGCACCAAAATCCTTTAGATATGCCTTTGCTTCATCATCAAGTGCCGTGAAATACTTATCAAGGCCAGTGATATACGGAACATCCTCCATGACTTTCATCCCGATTGCGGACCCAAGCAGCTGGGCCTCTGGCTTACTGGTAGTTCTTACTTCAATAAGCCAGTCAGCTTTTCTGCCTTCATCAGTCAGAAGCCCAAAATACGGTACACAGCCAACAATTGACCCGAAGAGATCGAGAATACCACTGTTTCTGTTGCATCTGGCACCAAGCACACTGTTGGCATATACAACAGCAGAGCTTTCTGCCCATGAAAGGATGTCACCCTCATTTGGAATATTCCCCACCTCATCCATATAGCATGTGCAGGTGTATGCATCATCTGAGAGAATACCAAGCGCCTTGAGCTGCTTGTCATAATCAGCCTGTTTCGAATACATGACGCTGAAGAAGATTGACTGTATCAGATTTTTTGGCACACAGGCTTCAAGAGGGCGTGGATCAACAGAGAACTTCTGAGATGACAACGCACCGCCTTCTATGAGTGTATCCATGAGATCATAAACTGGCTTCATTACAGACAATCCGAAACTTGTTACGAGATGGCCATATTTGCCAGTGATATCAACCATCTTAGGAGCTCCGAATGTCTCTCCGTACATTATGAGGGTCTTCATGACCTTCGCTTTGACATCCCCTTCCTTTCCGTCGAGGATATCCTGCTGTCTTTTTGTCAGTTCCATATATCAGATGATAGCATATATGTACTGAAACAAAACTGCGAATATGGCAACAGAAAGAGACTGATATACAGTGGCAAGAAGCTTCATAGATTTTAGATTAGTTCTACTCCGAGGCCTTTCACGATATCTAAAGCCTGAGAGACATCAATCTTTGCTCCTTTCAGCTCCTTGTATCCTTCTGATAGCGAAATTGCAGAGAGCGAAGAGGATGTGAGGTTTACGGAAGCCAGTGATGTCTGGCGGAAATCAGAACGGGAAAGATTGCACGATGAAAGCTCAAGCTTTTTATGGATGAGAGAGGCAAATGATGAATCTGGGAAATCTGAGTCAGTTATGACAACGTCTTCCAGCGCTGATTTATCGAAGGAAACATAGCGTCCAGCAGAACTTTCAACTATCGTTCTTCTCAAACGCGATGAATAGAAAACAGTTCCAGTGAGCTTGCAATGCGTAAAACGTACACGCAAAAGCGATGATGAAGAGAAATCTGCATTAGAGAAATCACACGAGTCAAAAACTGTATCAGTGATAACTGAATTCGAGAAATCTGCACAATTGAAGCGCACTGAAGAGAAAGAAGAATCCCTGATGATACCATCAGAGAAATCTTTACCTGAATAATCAGTTTCTTTTTCTGCAAGCTCTGTCGCTTCCCCTTCTTCAAGAAGCGCAGCTATGAGATCCATTAACGGGAATGCCTCTCTTTCAAAACATCAATCACTTCCGATAGAGTTGCATCTTTCTGGGCGAGAAGAACAAGGAAATGATAGATCAAATCAGCACATTCACCTAAGAAGAGTGACTTGTCATCATCCTTGGAGGCAATAACAAGTTCAACAGCCTCTTCTCCTACTTTCTGGGCAATTCTGTTCAATCCTCTTGAGAAAAGATGGTTTGTATACGAACCTTCAACAGGATTCGCTCGTCTGTCATGGATAACTGATTCAAGATAGAACAGGAATTCCGGTGAAGAGACTTCCGTAGGCTGGTTATCCTCACCAAAACAAGTATCGGCACCAGTATGGCATACAGGACCTGATGGGATTGCTTTCACTAAAAGCGTATCGCCATCGCAATCGGCAAGAATCTCTCTCACTTGCAGGAAATTGCCGCTAGTCTCTCCTTTTGTCCAGATTCTGCCCCTTGAGCGTGAGAAGAATGTCACAAGCCCGCGATCAAGTGTAAGCTTATATGCTTCCTCATTCATATAGCCAAGCATAAGCACTTTTCTTGTTACAGCATCCTGAACAATGGCAGGAACAAGTCCGCCGCCCTTCTCGAAATCGATTGTCATATGCCTCCCCTCTACCTGACAGGTATCCCTGATTGCCTCAGATAATCTTTCAACTCCGGTATATCTATCTCATGGAAGTGGAATACAGAAGCAGCAAGAGCCGCATCAGCTTTCCCTTCCTCAAAGATTTCTTTGAAATCCGCCATCTTCCCGGCACCACCAGAAGCTATGACGGGAATATCAATATTACTGCTGATTATCTTAGTTAAGTCAACAGCAAAGCCATCTCTGGTTCCATCCTTATCCATAGATGTCAGAAGTATTTCGCCGGCGCCACGCGCTGAAGCTTCTTTCGCCCACTCAAGCGCATCTTTACCAGCAGGGGTCCTTCCACCATCTACAAAAGCTTCAAAGCCGGAAGGGAATGCACAATTTGCTTTCGCATCCAGCGCAAGCACTATGCATTGGGAGCCAAAGCGTGAAGCAAGCTTATCAATAATTTCTGGATTACGCAAAGCAGCAGAATTGATGGAGATCTTATCAGCACCGGCACCAAGGAGCCTGGCAACATCATCCTCCCCTTTTATACCACCTCCGACTGTAAACGGGATGGAGGTGGAAAGAGCTACCGATCTTACAAGGTCCTCCATAGTCCTTCTGTTCTCGACAGTGGCTGTTATATCAAGGAAAACCAGCTCATCAGCCCCATGCGATGAATAGTACTCAGCATTCTCAAGCGCTGATCCAGCATCTCTGAGATTGACGAAGTTTATCCCTTTGACAGTTCTGCCATCCTTCACATCAAGGCATGGTATTATTCGTCTTGCGAGCATTCAGCCTCCTTCATCTCTTCTATTGTAATCCGATTCTCATAATATGCCTTCCCGACAATCGCGGCAAAAAGCCCTGCTTTTTTCAGTTCCAGCAGATCAGACACTGAAGAAACACCACCAGAAGCAACCAGATGCAATGCAGGAAGCTTTGAGAGTATCATTTTATAGAGCTCAATAGCAGGTCCGGAGAGCATGCCATCGCGCGAGATATCTGTAACAACAGCTTCCTTTACGCCAGAGGCGAGAAAACGGGAGATGAATTCAACACCATCTGCAGCAGTCTCTTCCATCCATCCTGATACTGCGACTTTCCCGTCTTTCAAATCTGCAGAGAGTATGATACGTCCAGGCCACTCTGAATTCCAGGAAAGGACCTCGCCCGGCTTCTTGAACGCAGCAGAACCTACATTTACATAGCTTGCACCAGATTCGAAAGCGCTGATGAGAGATGTTCTGCTCCTTATACCACCGCCAAAATCAATCGTGAGCGATGTCCTTGACGCTATTTTATCAAGGATAGCAAGATTATTGCCTCTACCCGCCGCTGCATCCAAATCTACCAGATGAAGGCGTTCAAGCCCTCCATCCTCAAAGGCTTTGGCAACATCAAGCGCATCGCGATTATAATCTGTCTTGCGCTTGTAATCACCTTCAGAGAGTCGTACCGGACGCCCGTCTATGAGATCAATTGCTGGAATGACTTTCATAGATCCTCCAAGAAACAGCGCAGCATCCGCTCCCCCTCGCTTCCGCTTTTCTCTGGATGGAACTGCATACCGTGGAAATTTGCAAAAGAAAGAGAAGCTGAGAAATCAAGATCGTCATAATTGCAGACAGCTGTAGTATCTGATGAGAGAGGTACATAATAAGAATGAACGAAATAGACATAAGCATTCTCATCAGTGTTTCTATACAGAGGTCCTTTAAGTTTGGAAATCGTATTCCATCCTACATGAGGAATCTTATAACCCGATGAACGAGGAAAAGCTTTCACCGTCTCAGGGAAGATGCCTAAGCACTTCGTGTCACCTTCCTCTGACGATGAACACATAAGCTGCATACCAAGGCAGATCCCTAAAAACGGCTGCTTAAGCGATCTGATTACATCGGCAAGTCCCGTCCTGTTCAGATACTCCATCGCGGAAGAAGCCTCCCCGACTCCAGGAAAGATTACTTTATCAGCATGCTTGATGAGAGCTTCATCATCTGTCAGTACAGCCTCATGCCCCAAGCGTGAAAGAGCATTCATAACAGACAGTACATTTCCTGCATTATAACGTATTACAGCAATCATAAGACTCCTTTTGTGCTGGCGACACGGCAGTCACCAGGAATTCTCCTGACAGCTTTTCTCATAGCTCTGGCAAAAGCCTTGAAAAGCGCTTCTGCCGTATGATGGCTGTTGCCGGCTTTTGTCGCACTCATGTAAAGATTGCACTTAGCAGAGGAAGCAAAAGACCTGAAGAAGTGGACAACAAGCTCAGATGGGAACTGCCCAATATATTCCATCGTAAACTCCACATCCCATAACAGTTCAGGCCTGCCAGAGAAATCTATTGCAACTGTCGCAGCAGTATCGTCCATTGGCAGAACTTCAAAACCATAACGTTCTATGCCACGTTTATCACCAAGAGCTTTCAGAACAGCTTCTCCAAGTGCAAGCGCAGTGTCTTCCACACTATGGTGCATATCGACATTCAGATCGCCTTTTACACAGCCCGTAATATCAAAACGAGAATGGCGCACTATCTGATCAAGCATGTGATCAAAGAAACCTATCGCTGTAGTGATATGACCTTCCCCAGTTCCATCCAGATCTACAGATAGAGCAATCTCCGTCTCTTTTGTTCTCCTCTCGATTTCAGCACGCCTATGGCTCAGCGTGCTGTCATTAAGTAGATAGGAAGCTATATCTAGCCAGCTGTCAGATTGCAAAGCAACGACGGATTCGAGGTCTGAAGGAACCTCGAGAGAAGACGGAGCTAGCAAGAAGCCACGGCATCCCATATTCCTTGCAAGCATCATATCTGTAAGCCTGTCTCCAATCATGAACGAGGATGACATATCATAGAACTCAGAACGGTAGGAATCGATCATCGCTGTGCCAGGCTTCCTTGTCATCAGATTCTCCTCCGGCATTGAGAGATCGATATTTATATTGTCAAAGACTATTCCCTCACCCTGAAGCGTTGAGAATATCCGCTCTGCAGGCCCTGAAAACTCCTCGAAAGGAAAGCTTGCTGTACCTACTCCATCCTGGTTGGAGACCATCACCAGAAGATAATCCGTCTTCTTTGAAATCTCTCGAAGAGCTTCGAAGACATGCGGTATGTATTCAATCTTCTCATAGCTGTCGACCTGCTGTTCTTTGACAATAACACCATCACGATCGATGAAAAGCACTTTCTTACGCTCTGTTCCAGGCATCAAGGGCCTCCTTTAACACTCTCATCTCCTCTTCCGATCCTATTGTAATTCGGATTGTATTATCCAGCATCGGCTCGGATGACCGATTTCTCACGACAATGCCCCTGGAGACAAGATAATCATAGAGGGCTTTCGCATCATCCACTCTGATGAGTATGAAATTAGCTTGCGATGGAAAGAGATGGCGCACAAAACCAAGGGATGAGAGATAAGACGAGAACTCATCGCGACGCTTCTTTGTCTCCTCAATCCTCTTACGTACCTTCTCCATGTCCTCAAGCGCCATGATTCCAGCTTCCTGTGCGAGGAGCGAGACATTGTATGGAGGTTTCGCTTTCATGAATATCTTCTGTATCTCAGGGCAAGAGACAAGTATTCCAAGCCTTGCACCTGCCAAGCCATAAGCTTTAGAGAAAGTACGAAGCACTACCACACGCGGATTCTCTTCAATCAATGCAAGTGAGGAAGCAAAGCCATCAGCGAAATCAAGATAAGCTTCATCCACAGCTGTTATCCCTGAATTAGCATCAGCAATACGCTTAATGCTCTCCAGAGGATAGACCTTCCCTGTCGGATTATTGGGAGTGCATATGAATACAATCTTAGGCTTTTCGGTTTTAATTGCTTCTATCATCGCCTCCACATCCAGATCAAGCGAAGTTGAAAGAGGGACATCTATGACACGTACATCCGATGTGTGAGCAAATACCGAGTATGTGCCATATGTAGGTCTTTCAATCATCACAGAATCTTTGCGGGGGGCACAGAACATGCGGATAAGCATATCGATAATCTCATCAGAGCCATTGCCGATTGCAGTCATGGAGAAAGGCAACCCCATCACTTCTTCCATCTTCTTTCTAAGCTGGAAAGCCTGTGGATCAGGATATCTGTTCACACCGTCATTTCCACCATCCCAGCTCTCATTGGCATCGAGAAGAATCTCCGCAGAACCTGAAAACTCATTGCGGGCACTACTGTATGGAACAAGATCCCTGATCCATGGATTCAGCAGGGAGTCAATCATCGTTCAACCTCACTTTCACAGCATAGCTATGAGCTTCTAGCCCTTCAGCTTCTGCCATGCACTCAATAGTCTCACCCAAAGAAGAAAGTCCTTCTTTAGAAATCTCCTGTACCGTTATCTTCTTGAGGAATGAGTCAAGCGACACACCAGATGATGAAACAGCCCAGCCCGATGTCGGAAGTGTATGGTTAGTCCCTGATGCATAATCGCCAGCAGATTCAGGAGTGAAACCACCAAGGAAGACAGAGCCCGCATTCTCCACACCTTGCAATATCTTATCCGGATGCTCTGTGGAGATTATCAGATGCTCGGGGGCATATCCATTGATGATATCCAGCATCTCCTCATCGGAATACGCGGGGAATGCAAACGAATGGGAAAGGGAGGGAAGCATGTATTCATGTCTGCCGATTCTCTCAAGCTCTGCTCCGACTGCTTCATCGACTTTCTTGTAAATCGAGTAAGCTTCCTCACGGTTTTCCGCTTTGATGACAAGCATAGCCTGACTGTCTTTTCCATGCTCCGCCTGCGATAGAAGATCTGCGGCAGCGAAAGCTGGGACGGATGTCCTATCAACGCAAACCATAACTTCAGAAGGACCTGCTATCATATCGATAGCTGTATGCTGGGAAATTTGCCTCTTAGCTTCCGTGACAAAGCTGTTGCCCGGACCGAATATCTTATCGCACTTAGGCACGCTTTCTGTACCATAGGAAAGAGCTGCAATAGCCTGCGCACCACCAATTTTGAGGACATTATCAACACCAGCAGTCTTCGCCGCGTATAGGATAACAGGGCTGACAGCGCCATTCTTCGCAGGTGTTGCCAGTGTTATCATCTTGCACTTTGCAACGGATGCGGGAACAGCAAGCATCAGCACAGTGGAGAAGAGAGGGGCAGTTCCGCCAGGAACATAGAGCCCGACTCTGCTGATTGGAACAATCTTTCTCCAGCATCTCACGCCCCTTTCCGTCTCAACGCACTCGCTTTTTGGCATCTGAGCTTCATGAAAAGCCTTTATATTCTTCATCGCTCTCCAGATGGCAGCCTTAAGTTCAGATGGAACAAGGTTCTCTGCTTCAGCAAATTCCTCATCTGTCACATAGAGAGAGGATGGAGCGCCACCATCAAAACGCTCAGCATAATCAAAGAGCGCGGCATCGCCACGTGCTTTCACATCGGCAATGATCTTCCTGACAGCTTCCTCTTTCTCCCTATCTTCCTCACAAGGCCGTGCAAGGAGTCTTCTATCGAAATCAGTAAAAGAAATATACATCCATCTACTCCGTCATCTTCTCGATATTCATAACAAGGATGCCCTCAGCACCAAGCTTCTTCAGCTTCTCGAAAACCGCCCAGAACCTGTCTTCATCGACTGCGGATTGCACAGATACCCACCCCGCGTCCATCAAAGGAGTGACTGTAGGGCTCTTCATACCGCCTATCACAGCAGCCGCTTCTTCTGTTTTATCAGCAGGAAGGTTAAAGAGAATATACTTCTTATGGCGAGCCATCATCACTGCATCTATTCGTTCAAGCAGACTTTCAAGTACAGCTTTCTTGTCATCAGAGATATCAGGACGGGCGATCATGATTGCGGATGACTTATAGATGCATTCAGCCTCTTCCAGACCATTCATCTTCAGTGTAGTCCCAGTGGAAACCAAATCTGCAATAGCATCTGCAACCCCTACATCGACAGTGACTTCCACAGAGCCAGAAACCACAACAGGTGTCGCTGAAACTCCATTCTCCTTCAGTATCTTTGAAAGAATCCTTGGATATGATGTGGCAATCCTCTTGCCTTCCAGCGATTTAAGCCCCTGGTAATCAAAGCCATGTGGGACAGCTACAGAGAGACGGCATGAAGCAAACTTCAAGTCCCTTACAACGCATAAGGAAAGACCCGTCTCATCATATTCATTCCTGCCAACGATCCCGATATCAGCAACACCATCCGCAACATATTGTGGGATGTCATCATCCCGCACAAAGAGAAAATCAAGAGGAAATCCGTTAGCAGAAGCCTTAAGCACTCTGCTATCAGCATAGAAATCAATACCACAGTTCCTGATCAAATCAAGGCTCTTCTCAGATAGCCTTCCGCTTTTCTGCACAGCGATGCTGATTCTGCTCTCCATATGCACCTCCATCGGAAAAGAAAAAGCCTCCCGCCACCGGGGAGGCCTATGCAATAGGATACCCATCATGGCTTTGTCATGATTGTACAAGGCTATGATGGATGTGTCCGTTTCTTCTTTCCATGTCAAAACGGTAGCTGAAGAATCAACGAGAGTCAATAAAAAGCAGGCTCTCTACTTCGATTCTCCCATCTTTGTGATCTTTCTAGCAAAAATCATCTGCGAGACAGCTCCATAAACCATCAGCGCGCCAGATGATAGCAAGATAGCAGCAAAAAGCGTCATGATAACACCTGTAAGGAAATTCGGGAAAAGAAAGAGTATCAAAGCAAAGACAAATGAAAGCACTGTCTCAAGCCCCATTCCCTGCCAGACAGCCCCCATCCGGGAAAGCGCAATAAGATCGAAGAGATCAACAAGACCAGTAAGCAGAAATGCTGCACCCGCTATATAGACAACAAGCGTTGTTATCAGGCGAGGAGAAGCGAGAGCTATTATCACGACAAGAAGTCCCATGACAAGATTCATGATAGCTTTTCCCGTCGAGACTCCTAGGAAAATACGCCCTGCATCATCGCCAAATCGACGCATGAACAAAAGCGTCCTGACAGCATCTATAATAAGGTAAATCCCGAAAACCAAAATCACGACAGTCAGGAAGCTATCTGGGTTAAGAATCATGTAAATGCCTGTAAAGACCATCAATGCACCAGATAAAAGGAGCGGTATATACTTTTTCATATAATAAATATCAGGTATGTTGCAGGATATGAAAAGGGATGTTTTCCCTTTTTACACTTTTGTCTAACATATAGCCATGGCAAAATGGCAATACCTTCTTTTCGATGCAGATAACACTCTCTATGATTTCAACAGTACTGAGAAAACAGCTCTTGCAAAGCTCTTCGAACATTACAAGCTTTCTGAAACGCTTCTGCCCGTCTATCATTCTGGCAATAAAGACTGCTGGGCTATGTATGAAAAGGGAGAACTGACACTGGAAAAACTGGAGAGCGAGCGTTTCCGGTTATTCTTCCAGAGAGCTTCCATAGATGAAGATCCAGAAGAAGCGGGTGCACTCTACTCTGTTTACCTCGGAGAAGCTGGAATCATGATGGATGGAGCAATCAGCTTCCTTGAAAAACTTGAAGGCTGGGACATCTCGCTTATCACAAACGGAATAGCAAGGGTGCAGAAAGAACGTATCAGAAGAACTGGTACCGCACATTTCTACAGCCATGTCTTCATCAGCCAGGAAATTGGCTATGCAAAGCCTGATTCCAGATTTTTCGAATATGTCCTTTCAGTATTAAATGCGACGAAAGATGAATGCTTAGTCATAGGTGATAGTCTCACAAGCGATATACAAGGTGCAAAGCTATCAGGCATCGACTCTATCTTCTTCTCCACTGAAGGAAGAACAACAGAAGATGCCACATTCAATGCATCTTCATACGATGAGATTTTCCGCATCATTAAGTCAGAGTGACATATATGGGAGTATTTTCTCAATCTGACTGCTTGCTCTTACGAGTTCTTTTTCTATCTGTTCTTTCTTGCTGACAGAATACCTGAAAACGGGCATTGCGACGGAAATTGCTGCAACTACATGTCCATTGAGACGCAATGGACGTGCAATACAGCGCACATCATAATTGCTTTCCTCACACTCATAGGCAAAACCTGTCTTCCTGATCTCCTCAAGCTGACTCACAAGGACATCAAAGGATGTAATAGTGTTGCGGGTAATTGGCTTCAATCCATCTGGATATAGGTTTTTCAACTCATCCAGTGAGAGATCTGATAACAATGCCTTTCCCAGCGATGTCCCATAAGCAGGGAGGATTGCACCAACGGAGGAATATGTCCTCACCGACTGCGTCGATTCAACTTTTATGACATATAGGACATTGCCACCTTCCAGTTTTGCAAGGTGCATAGTCTCACCTCCGCATTTCTCAGCAGATTGGCGAAGAATCTCTGTCACAGATTCATACCCGTTCTCACCCGTTGCATAAACCGATCCTGCAAGAAACAGTCTCAACCCTGTTGTGTATTGTCTGGAGGAAGTGTCATATGATAGATACTGCATATCAACAAGAGTCTGCAGAATAGGATAAATAGTACCAACTGGAATACCCAATGCATTTGAACACGCGACAAGCGTGACACCCTTGTTCGATGAAACATAATTTAGAATGGAAACGACCCTCCAAGTTGGCTTATGCATACAACACCTCAGAAAGAAAATCTCTCTCTTTGCCCGAACAGATACGGCAAAGAAATACCAAAACTCAATACAATTATAATATCTTTACTGGCGCATGATTACCACAAAAAGAGAAAGCAGGGCCACAATTCTGATGTGAACCCTGCAAAAATTGAAACAAGGAGATTAGAAAGTAAATTCAAGATTCTCAACACGATATGAACTGACGGAAATCAATTTAGCAGTTTCCTTGCCTGCAACTTCAACCATGGCAGCCATTGCAGAACTGCTATCTATATAAGAGCCTTCCTTGTGCGGAGAGATATAGATATACATTCCGTTAGCTAAGATTTCATCCTTATATGGCATCAGATCGATTTCCCATGCTCTCCCGTTTGAGAAGTTATCGTGGAACATCTTGCCATTGATAAACGCATAACCAACATCGCCTTCATATTCAATGCTTAATATTAACTGCTTGGCATCTTTGAAGTCATCCGGTGTAAAACACATAGTGGCACGTGCATTCACGACCTTCGTAGACTTGACAGGACTACCAACGACAGGACGTTTCAGCATCGTCTCTGGCCCATCATTTCTTGAGCTGCAGTCATTGTAGTCGACATCATGCATCGCGTTTTCATGGTATGCAGAGTAAATTGTAAAAATACCTTTCACGCCCGCTTTACTCAAAGTCTGACCTGATACACTGATACTTTCAGAGTCTGAGAATGCAATGCCAAGGGAGCAATCAGATCCAGTCTGGTATTCGATGTAGTATTTCCCATCTTTATGCAATACAGGAGATGGAGAAAGGAAAAGTTTCCGTTCCCCAGCATCTATCTGCCAGAGCTTCATCGACTCATCGACAGAAAGAACCTGAATCAAAGCTCTACCCGATTCCGTCTCTATTTCAGCGATTCCACCATCTGCTGAGAATTCCAGCTTATTACCATTTACGTTGCCGCCTGAAATTACACTGAGAGAAGGCTTGTTCTTGAAGACAACTTCAGCTTTCATACCTTCAATGGCAGTGAAGAGATAGACAGGAATACTGTTATTGATTGTCTTTGTAACAAGCTGGACAGTTGCATACTTTATCTTCACCGGCCCAAGAGAAAGATTAAATGGAAGTATCGCATACGCACCTTCTGCAAGGTTGAGGCTTCCATTCTCAGGGATTCTCAGACAACCTTGCTTTGTCTTCACACTGATTGCGAAGTCTTTCTGCACTACAAGCTTAGCATGATCCTGATAATTATTGATGAACAGGAACCCCCTGCCATCGTTGTCAACACGGACAACATATCTGAGCGTCTCCGTATCTTCTGGCTGCTGGACTTCCGCTTCTTTCGAAAGCCTGGTCTTTGTCAGTGCAAACACATCAGCAAATTCCCTATAGAAGAGATGCTGCAGCTTAAGATAGTGGAAAGACGGCCTCACTTGTCCGAACTCTCCCAGTGGTGCCTGGTAATCATATGAGAATTTTGGCACATCGCATTCATTGAGATATGGGACAAGCTTACCTTTTGGATGTGTTCCACCATGGTACATATAATAACCAAGGAAGTTGCATCCACTTCCGACTTTCACCTGTGCAAGAGCGCCTACGCTCTCATAAGGGAGCTGAAAACGATAAGGATAATAGACCTGCATGCCTCCGCCCATCTCACAGCATGCATATGGATAATCCTCAGCAGGATACTCTGGATCAAAATTGTAGTACTTAGGCGCACTGTTGGAATGGAAATCCCCATAAAGATACTCTGCAGTTGCAGGATGCTCTTTCAGCTTTCCATCATAGAACATCCATGGACGGAATGCATAACCTCCCCAAAGAGGGAAGACAATGTCCTCAGGAGCACATGCACCGCCCCAGGCTGTTGTAGTGAAAAACGGAACATCAAAACCAACCTCTTCAGCCAGCTCTCGCAACTTAGCCATGTGGCAGCGGCCATCATGCCCGCTCACAACCCATTCCTTACTGTTTTCCGTAGTCATTTCCCAAGGACATGAAGCATGCTCATATTCATTTTCAAGCTGCACTCCGATAACAGGACCGCCATCTTTGAAAAGCAGTCCTTCTGCCTGTTTCGCTATCTCTTCATAGAAACGCTTCGTATACCTCAGATACTCAGGATCATTGCTCCTGATATCAAAAGGCCGGCCATAAAGCCAATCGGGGAATCCTCCATTGCGACACTCACCATGGGAGAATGGACCAATACGCAGAATCACATACATAGAATGCTTCTTGCATAGTTCGATGAATTGCCGGAGATTCTTATTCCCTGTCCAGTCAAACTCTCCCTCTATCTCCTCATGATGTATCCAGAAAATATAACTGGCGATTATATTTAGCCCACCCAGCTTCATCTTGATGATCTCATCTTCCCAGAGCTTCTCATTGATTCTCGAGAAGTGTGCCTCACCACAGACAGCGAACCAAGGCTTGTTATTCATTCTGAGGAAACAATTGCCTACATCAAAGATATTTCCTTTATCATCCTCACCTTTCATCCCTATCGGGCAATCATAGTACTTGCTGATGACATCGGAGGCATCGATATTATACTCTCTCATACAAAATTCCTCTTTTATTTAGATGATCCAGTGATTCCTTCAACGAACTGACGCTGCATAGTCAAGAAGACAATAATAATCGGCAACGTTGCCAGCACTATGGCAAGCATCAACTGACCATAATCCACGTAGTACGCAGAAGCCAATGACGAAAGCAGCAATGTAAATGTCTTCTTTTCATTCGTCTGAATGACGATAAGAGGCCATAGATAGTTATTCCATTGCTTCATGAAAGCATAGATTGCAGCTGCAGCAAACGTTGACTTCATCGGCATCATCACGAGACGGAAGAAAATCACAAACTCATTCGCACCATCAACTCTGGCCGCTTCAATCAGTTCCGTCGGATACGACTGGAAATTCTGCCTGAAGAAGAACACAAGGAAAGGCATTGCGATTGTCGGCAGTATGATAGCTATATGCGAATTGAGCATATTCACCGAAGATGCCATTCTGAACAGTGGAATCATCTGGGCTGAGAAAGGAATCATCATCGAAAACAAGAACGCTCCATAGACAATTGTCTTGCCTTTCGATGGGAACTTCTCAAAGCCATAGCCAGCCATAGCGCAGATAAGAACGGAAAGAACAGTATAGATCACTGTTGTCGATATAGTATTCCAAGCGATTCTAAGCACGCTGGCAGTATCTCTCAGATTAGCCCAGTTCTCGCTGAGATTGCTCCCGAACCACATTCTACCCGATGTGATATCTATGCTTTCGTTCGTCGCGCCTGTAAGCATCCAGAAGAATGGGAAGATAGAAATAAACACAGCTATGAGAAGGAAAATATGGAGAACAACCCTTCCAGCTATCTTGAAACCTTTATCTTTTGTCATCATTCACCTCCTCAGTCTCTCCTGCCAGCCACGCTGAACTGCAGTATCGCAAGAATAATCATCAAGAATACAACAACGTATGAAATCGCTGAGGCATACCCGAAATTAGGTGCATAGACAAAAGACTGGTTGTATATGTACTGGGAGATCGTCAGCGTTGAATTTGCAGGACCTCCTTGTGTGATATTCATCGTCTCATCAAACAGCTGCAGCGTTCCGTTTGTCGACATGATAGCAGTGAGCAAAACAATCGGCTTAAGCTGTGGGATAGTTATCTTGAAGAACGTCTGAACGGAATTTGCACCGTCTACCTTTGCCGCTTCAAATGTCTCTTTCGGAATATTCTGCAGAGCTGCGAGATAGAAAATGACATTGTAGCCAGTCCATCTCCAGAGCATGGCTATGATGACAATCGCCCTTGCCCAGGTTGAATCCTGCAGATACTGATAAGGAGCATCAAGGATGCCAAGCTCGATAAGGACCATATTCACGATTCCATCGAGAGAAAACATCATCTTGAAAAGAATGGAATAAGCAACAAGAGATGTAACGCAAGGAAGGAATATCGAAGTTCTGAAAAATCCCTTCATGCGAAGTGCCGAACTGTTCAGCAGTGTTGCTATTATCAAAGCCATGAACAGCATGATAGGCACCTGGATTATCATATAAAGGAATGTATTTTTAAGTGACTGGAAGAATATAGCGTCACCAAACATCCTTTTGTAATTAGCCAGTCCTGCAAACGAGTATTTTCCGGCCTGAAAACTCTCGAATGAGAGCTTCAAGGAAGCAATTGCTGGATAGATTGTGAATATCAGATATAGAGCGAAAGCTATAGATATGAACGCCCATCCATATTTATTGTAGTTTGGGCCTGCCTTTTTTCTTCCAATCATCAAAAAACCTCCGGATTTGACTTCCCGGATAGAAATGCTATCCGGGAATAACTAAAACTTATCTGCCTAACTGATTGTGAAGCTGGGCATCTGCCTGTGCCAACGCACCATCAACATCTGTTCTTCCTGCAAAAAGATTTGCAAGTGCTGTTGTGATAGCATCATTTGCTTCAGCAACATATCCGCCATAGTTAACAGGAATAACCTCTGGAAGAATCTCAGCAAAGAGTGCGTTGATCTTCTGTCCGCCAAAGAATGGATCCTCTGCATCGTATACTGATGTTGAGTAGCCTGGGATATAAGAGCCCATAGCGCCCTGGTTCAGCATGATTGTGTCATAGAAATCCGTATTTCCCTGCCATACAGTCTGCAGGAATTCAATAGCTTCGTCCTTCACATCTGAGTTTGCAAGAACATACCAGCTTGAACCACCAACGTTGGAAGCGTTGATAGACTCTGGGATATCTGCAATCCTTGGAATTCTTGTTGCTCTCCAAAGCCCACTCTGATCTTCCGCTGGTCTGAGTGAGGAGATGAACCATGGAGCATTTACAACGGAAGCGACTCTGCCATTGTTAAGAGCTGCAGCTCTTCCTTCTGTGCTTTCTGCCTCAAACAGGATTCCTGCATCTCTCATCTCAAGAAGAATTTCCATAGCAGCTCTGAGAGAAGCATTGTTTGTGATGCTGATATCACCATTCTTGTCGAAGTACCACTCTCCGCAGGACTGCATGATAGCCCTGACAAGAGTCGTCTTATTGTTTGCAATCTCAACAATCATTGGGATACCAGTCTTTTCGAGGACATCCTTTCCGATTGCGATGAACTCATCCCATGTCAGGTTCTGCATATCTTCCTCTGTATAACCAGCCTCTTCAATGAGATCCAAGCGATAATACAGTGCAGCAGCACCAGTATCAAAAGGAAGTCCATAGACTTTTCCATCCTGTGATACAGCATCAACCTTGAACTGCAGGAACTGCGAGAAGTCAAAAAGATCTGTCAAATCAACAAATGAGCCAGGGAATGTTGTAAGATACTTACCTGCGACGTAATCCTCAAGAAGCACGATATCAGGAAGGCCAGCTGTTCCACCGCCTGCAAGACCTGTCTGGAGCTTTACAAAGACATCTTCCTTCGAGAAGCTCTCAACATCGATTGTGACACCCGAGTCAGGGTTAACCTGAGCATAGACTTCTGCAGCCTCTTTCATGACAGCTACATTGAAATTATCATCCCATGCCCATACTGTAATCGTCTTCTGTCCGTCATCAGCTTCAGCAGAACCTCCTGCGAAAACCATCGAGACAGCAAGGAGTGCGAGTGCGATTGTAATCAAACCTCTTTTCATTTTTTCCTCCAATCAGGCTAGAAGCCTGCTGTTTTCTTTAAATCAACGCTGGACTCTACCAGTCCCGTTACCATTCATAAGTGCTTTAACTTCACTTTCGGAAACATGGTTGAAATCCTGTTCTATCGTCTGTTTCAAACATGAAGCAGCCACTGCGAACTCGATAGCCTCTTGCTCGCTATATCCACTATGAAGAGCATGGATCAGAGCTCCGCCAAAGCTATCACCGCCACCTACCCTATCCACGATATGAATCAGATAGTTCTTAGAGAGATAGCTCCTGCCATTGGAATAAAGCATTCCAGCCCAGTTGTTGTCGTTTGCGGAAATCGATCCTCTAAGTGTTATTGCTACAGCTTTGCATCCAAAACGCATGGAAAGCTCAGCTGCGACTTTCTCATAGCCTGCGGTGCTGATGGAACCTGATTCTACATCCGTATTCTCTGCTGTTATGCCAAAGACATCTGAAGCATCCTCTTCATTGGCAATCAGGACATCAACATAAGGAACAAGCGCGCCCATGACTTCACCTGCCTTCTCCTTGGACCAGAGATTCTTTCTGTAATTCAAATCACAGCTGATAGTCACACCAGCTTCTTTCGCTGCCTTGCACGCTTCGAGGCAGACAGAGGCAAGACTATCGCTGAGGGCTGGTGTTATGCCTGTAAAATGGAACCAGTCCGCATCCTTGAAAATGCTCTTCCAATCGTAATCGGAAGCTGTTGACAACGAGATAGCTGAATACTTCCTGTCATATATGACTTTTGAAGCTCTCTGGCTTGCACCCTTCTCCACGAAGTAGATTCCAAGTCTGTCGCCACTTCTTTTTATCAAAGAAGTGTCAACGCCCCAGCGTCTTAGAGAATTAACAGCGCTTTGACCGATAAGGTTATCAGGAATGACAGAAACAAAAGCTGCATCCTCGCCATAATTTGCAAGCGAGACAGCAACATTCGCCTCTCCGCCAGCATATGAGGCTTCGAAATTCTCTGCTTGCACTATGCGAAGATATCCTGATGGATTGAGACGAAGCATCAATTCACCGAAACATATTACTTTACCCATTGTTCTTTCCATCCTTCTTTCTGGAAGCTTCAACAAATGCTGCTGCAATAGCAGTTATTTGCGAGTAATCATCTTTTTCAATCAGATCATTGCGGACCAGGTTTGATCCGATTCCACAACTGCAGAATCCACCATTGAGGAATGTCGAGACATTGTTCTCATCCACCCCGCCTACTGCCATCAAAGGTACATGACTAATCGGTCCCCTGATAGCTTTCATGTATGGCATACCAAGCACACCTGCTGGAAACAATTTGACGATATCAGCACCAGCATTCCATGCAGTAAGGATTTCAGATGGTGTGAATGCTCCGGGGACAGAGACAATTCCCAGCCTCTTTACAGCGTTTATGACTGCGACATTGGTATCAGGAGAGAGTGCGAAATCAGCACCTGCCTCATGAGCGGCCTCTGCCTGTTCCACAGTAAGGACTGTGCCAGCACCAACACAGATCAGATTCCCCATCGCTTCCTTTACAGAAGAGATAGCAAAAGCCGTATCGCTGATACAGGAAGAGGAAGACTGGTCAAAAGTTATTTCCAGCAGTTTTATTCCACCTGCTGCAAGAGCCTTCGCGACATCAACCATTTTCTCAGGCTTCACATGCCTTGAAATAGCGACAATCTTATTTTCTTTGATAAATGAAACTATATCCATCTTTATCACCATTCAGCAATTGTGCCGTCATAGTTTCTCCATACTGGATTCTTCCAGTCATGGCCTTTTGCTGACGCATCAACAACTCTTTGCTTATTGATTTCTATACCAAGTCCGGGCTTATCAGATATTTCGATGAAGCCATTTTCGAATTTGAACACAGCCGGATCCACAAGATAGTCAAGCAGATCTGTTCCCTTGTTGTAGTGAATGCCAAGGCTCTGTTCCTGGATAAAGACATTAGGTGTACATGCATCAAGCTGCACACAAGCTGAAAGCGCAATTGGCCCAAGCGGACAATGCGGAGCAACAGCCATGTCATAAGCCTCTGCCATCGCAGCAATCTTCTTCACTTCGCTGATGCCACCAGCGTGCGAAAGATCAGGCTGGATGATATCTGCATATCCAGCTTCGAAAAGGGATTTGAAATCCCATCTACTGAACATTCTTTCACCAGTAGCGATTGGCGTGGATGTATGATTTGCAATCTCACGAAGCGCTTCATTGTTCTGAGGGAGCACTGGTTCTTCAATAAACATCAGATGATATGGCTCGAGCGCATGCGCAAGAACTTTAGCCATCGTCTTGTGGACTCTGCCATGGAAATCAACAGCAATATCCATCTTATCGCCCATTGTGTCCCTTATAGTCTGGACACGCTTGCAGACCTCATCAATCTTGCTATAACTGTCAATGTAGTGCATCTCTTCTGTGCCATTCATCTTCACAGCAGTACAACCGCTCTCCCAAAGCGCTTTCACGCCATTTTCAAGATCGCCAGGCCTATCACCGCCGACCCAACTATATACACGAAGCTTGTCGCGGCATTTACCACCTAAAAGCTGATATACAGGCGCACCGTAGTATTTTCCCTTGATATCCCACAGCGCCTGATCTATGCCGGCGATTGCACTCATGACCTCCGGACCACCGCGGTAGAATCCTGTTCTATACATTGCCTGCCAGATATCCTCAATCTTCATCGGATCATTGCCGATAAGATACCTTTCAAGCTCTTGTACAGCTGCTTTGACAGTCGCAGCTCTTCCTTCGATTACAGGCTCGCCCCATCCAGTTATGCCTTCATCAGTCTCCATCTCCAAGAAAAGCCATCTTGGCGGGACTATATACAGATTGATATGAGTTATTTTCATTCTCTCCTCCGTCAAACGTAATCAAGATAAGGAACAATTTCCTCTACTCTCTCTGAGGCTTCCAGAAGCAAGGACTCAATCTCCTTACGCTTCTCCTCTGTGTACCTGAAAACCGGAATCCCCACGCTTATCGCGGCTGCGACTTTGCCATTCTTATGAATCGGACGGGCAATGCATCTGACTCCTATATTCGATTCTTCGCATTCATACGCAAAACCTGTTGCCCGCACATCATCAAGCTGTGTTTTCAGCACATCGAAATCAGTGATGGTGTTTTCCGTCAACGCACGCAATCCATCAGGGTAAATGCTGTGAAGCTGCTCGAGAGAAAAATCAGAGAGCAAAGCTTTTCCCAGAGCTGTGCCATAAGCTGGCAATGTCTTCCCTAACGCGGAGTACATCCTGATAGGCTGAGGAGACTCCACTTTAAGAAGGTAAAGTACTTCGCCTCCATCAAGCTTACTGAAGTGCGTTGTTTCTCCCGTCGCTTCGGTAAGTTCATTGAGGATAGCGGAAATGGATGAGAAAGAATTGTTCGATCCGATGAAGGGCATACCAGAAAGGAAGCAGCGCAGTCCTATCGAGTAAGTCTTGTTCTCCTGATTCATATCAAGAAAAGACGTTTCAACCAAGGTCTTCAATATTGGATAAATCGTGCTGCTCGGAATAGACAAAGCCTTCGAAATTCCGCTGAGTGTCAGCTCGCTATTGTGGCTAGCTATAAGATTGATAATCGATATTACCCTCATCGTTGGCGAATGCATCTTTAGCTCCATTCTTTTTGTATTTACGAAATAATTTCGTTATTACGATGATAAGTTTATCATTTCCACCTTGTCTGTCAAGAAAAATCTGCATCGAAATAGAAAAAAGAAAACCTCGGTAAAAGAGGCTTTCTTTCTGTTAAAAATATGGATGCAGCTTACTTAGTCTTCCACACCAAGCAGATTAACATCGAAAATCAACAAAGAATTTGGGCCAATGCCAGAAGGAGCATTCAAGCCATAGCCAAGCTCAGGCGGAATCCAGAAGCGATAACGATCACCGACTTTCATAAGCGCAACACCTTCCCTGAAACCAGGGATCATATCAGCGAGATTGAAAACTGAGGGTTCTCCTCTCTCATATGAAGAATCAGCAAGAGTACCATCGAGAAGTGTAAGCTTATAATGCAGTGTAACGGTAGAATCTGGAGAGGCTTCTTTGCCATTCCCTGATTCCAGTATCTCATATTGCAGACCTGAATCGGTGGTTACAACCCCATTACGCTGTCCATTCACATTCAGGAAGCTTTCAGCTACAGCAAGATTCTCCCTGCTGATGAGCTCAAGGCGTTCCTGAACTTCAGCCATCGCGCTGCGTTGATACTCAGATGCTATCCTTGACATCTCATCGGATGAGAAGAATGGTGAACCAGAACTGTAATCGAGTACGCCGCGGGCCACATATTGATAATCAATATCTTTGTAAATACCTGCGCTAGAAGCTAGCATATAGCCAAAAACATAGCTGAATGAATCTTCAAGCTTTGCAGGTTTATCCAGGGAGTAGATACCGCTGGATACATCAGGTATAGCTTCTTCATCAGCGGAAACCGCATTGCCCCTGCTGCATGAAACGAGAAGAACAGCAGCAAAGAGTAGTAAAAAAACTTTCTTCAGCATCTCAAGTCGCCCTTCACTCCCACACCAGAGAAAGATTAGCTCAAACTATTGCTCAGGTAAAGAAGAAACAAGCTGCTTTTCCATCTATCAGCCAATCTTTCCGCCCAGCGCTCAGTATAGAATGCATGGTAATCGCGTCCAACGGTACCAAGCGAGAACAATACGGCCCAGACAAAAGACGGAATCCCGATTACAAAAAGATACAAAGGACCAAGATATAGACTCTGCCTAGTATGTCCAAGCTCATGCAAAAGGACCTCACTGCTATGCGAGGCAGGCACAAAGCAGAACCAGCCAAGTGAGATGGATGAGGAAAGAGGCCATGCATATACACGTACCCTTCCCGCTTTTCTGATGAGTTTACCTCTTGTGAAGAGCAAAATGATGAAGCCAAGAACTATCTGGGGGAACTCCCATATGAAGAGAAACGCTCTCATGATTTGTCCTCCAAAAGCTTTCTGCAAACGAGAATGAAACACAGCAAAGCTAATCCAGCTACCGTGAAGACATTCTCTACGCCGACGCTATCAGCAAGAGGAGCGAAAAGCATCATGCCAAGCGGAACAGCAGATGTTCCAATGGCTGAAAAGAGTGCCATGCTCCGTCCCATTCTGCTTCCATCAGTACGTCTTTGCACTTCTGAAGCCATCGCGGCAGTATAGCGAGGAGATATCATACCAATCACCATATTGCAGCAGAGATAGAGAATGAAATATGGAGAGATGGAAATCAGAATCATCATCAACGCATAAAAAACGAGAGAGATGATGATATCAGCCACGCTATTTCTGCTCCCTCTCAATGCAATCAGCAAGCCTCCTATTACCATACCAAGACTATATGCAGCTTCAGAGAAAGAGAGCGATGAGGCGCTGGAAGAGAATGCTTGCGCAACAAGAAGCGGTGTCAGCGTAGCACCTGGCGCGACAAGGAAAAGCGATATACCATGGAAGAGGAAGATATTTCTCATCCTCTTTTCCTTCAGCAATGAGAACATCTCTCTTTTCTCATCATTCTTCTCCACGCTATATTCAGGGACTTGCAATGGCAAGAGCAGCAGTATTGCGAAAAGCGCGCTTGCAGCATCTAGAAGAAGGAGCGCAGTAAGCCCTGCTGCTGGAAGCAGTACTCCAGCAGCAATCGGAGAGAGCAATGTCACTATCGATGACAGCAGTGCTTTAAGTCCATTGGCTTTCTCCAGCTTGCTATCTTCAACAAAGAACGGAACTGCGGAATCAACAGCTGGCGTCTGCAAGCCAGAGAATGCAGAACGTAGAGCTAATGCTATCATCAGGAAGAGAGTATCTGAATATGAAAATGCAAGAAGGAGCGCAATAATAGCTGAAAGACCATCCGAGAGGATTATCACAAGTTTTCTGTGCTTCTTATCTGACACTGATCCCGACAGAAGCATCAGCAATATCTGCGGGATGAAAGAGGCTAATGTTGCCACTAAAAGCACTTTCCCAGATGAGTATCTGAGAGTGAGCATCCAGATTATCCCATACTGGGCAAGCGAAGAACCCAGCAAAGAGAGTGTCTGAGGAAGCAGGAAAAGCAATAACCTAGCCACGATATATACGACCTGCGGAATCTATCACGCAGATGACAGGGAAATCCTTGACAATAAGCCTGAGAAGCGCTTCAGGTCCGAGCTCTGGATAAGCGACAAGTTCCGATGAGAGTATGCACGATGAATAAAGTGCGCCACAGCCTCCGAATGCTTGCAGATAAAGACCTTTATGCGTTTTCACGCTATCAGCGACAGCTTCGCTTCTAGGACCTTTTCCCACCATCACTTTTAATCCAGCTGTAATCAAAGAAGGACTGAAACGATCCATTCTAGCGCTTGTCGTGGGACCTGCGGAACCAATTGGGAAGCCTTCAGGAGCCGGACTGGGGCCCATATAGTAAATCGCGTTCCCTTCAAACGGGAATGGAAGAGGAAGCGAATCAGACAAAGCTTCGCAAAGCTTCTTATGAACCTGATCCCTGCCTACATACAAAGTACCTGAGAGCAATACATCATCACCAGCTTCGATTGCTTCAATACTCTGTTCTGCATATGGAAGTTCCAATCTTCTTGTCATAGCTCTCCTTCCTCGAATCTGATTACAGCTTTACGTTCAGCCCAGCAGCTGACAGTCAACGCAACAGGCAACCCAGCGATGTGAGTCGGCTCTGAAAGCAGCGAAACAGAGAGAGCAGTTGGCTCCCCTCCCAATCCTCCAGGACCGATTTCAAGCTTGTTGACAGCAGCGAGTATGCGCTCTGAGAGCTCTCTATCCATGTTCTCTCTGAAGAATGCCTTCTTTGACAGGAAAGCGGCCCTGTCCATAGTGCCCCCAACTCCAACGCCGAGAAAGACAGGAGGACATGGCTTACCACCAGCACGCTTCATCATCTCCACAACTGCATTGACAATGCCATCAGCTCCATCGGTTGGCCGGAGCATGCACACACCTGAGCAATTCTCAGAGCCGAATCCCTTCAAGAGGAAGGAAAGCTCCACACTGCTACCATCTGTCAGTTCATAGTAAATGAATGGTGGAAGATTAGTACCTGTGTTCTTACGCCCTGAGTAAGGATCTGCAACAACGCTTCGCCTCAGATAACCATCCTCCGCGGCTTTCCTGCAACCCTCTATGACAACATGCTCAACCGTTGCCAAATCAACAGAACTCTCGCGTCCAATCGATACGAGGCACCAGAACACGCCTGTATCCTGACACATTGGAAGACCTGTCTTGGAGGCAATCTCAAGATTCTGCTTGATTGCGTTCATCACGCTTTCAGCCTTCCCTCCATCAACATGGCAATTGATAATACTCTCGCAAACATCCACAGGCAGCTTCCGCTCAGCTTCGATTATCGCTTCAGCTACGCGAGAGATCGCCTTGTCTAGTTCCATTTCTTTCCATCCTTTCCTCCAGATGTCTGAGGAATTTCGATTTATCCGGGAACACTCTAGGGGCCAGCAGACGATGATATGGAGTCTCTGAAATCAGCCTCTCAATGATGATATCCCCATCAAGATGCCTGAGGAAAAGCTCTACTGCTTCCAACGTACGCTCTTCAGACATCACTGTAATATTACCAGAAAGGAACTCATCCTGAAGCGCAGTTCCTCCTGTGATATGGAGATTGTGGATTTTCACTGCATCGCTATGCACAGCATTCACGCATCTGGCTGTCTCCACAAATTCTTTCCGCCCTTCCCCTGGGAGTCCGAGAATCACATGAGTAGAGACCTTCAGACCATGTTCCTTAGCCCTTGCTACAGCATCAATGTAAGTCTTCACATCATGGCCGCGCCTGATTCGTTCCAGTGTAGCATCACAGGCGCTCTGCAAGCCGAACTCAACCCAGACATCGCGTTCTGGCGTGATATACGAAGCAAGGAGATCTAGAACGGGCTCCGGTACAGTATCCGGGCGGGTAGAGATGATCAATTCCGCAAAATCCATCTGCGAAAGACCCTCATCATAGATTCTCTTCAGATTCGCGACCTCATCATACGTATTCGTCCAGGACTGGAAATCTAGAATGAACCTCTCAGCCTTGTAGCGGCGGCGGAGAAACTCTTCACCACGCTCTATCTGCTCTCTTATGGAAAGCAGTCGAGGAAGGATTGTATCGGCTTTTTCAGCATCGTAATCAGCTGTTCTTCTGTAACCAGACTCAGCCGATCTCTGATAAACAGCAATCGAGCCTGTACCATCGCAGAAGGCACAGCCACCATGACGATTTCTATCGCGATTAGGACATGAAAAAGCAGCATCCACCCCTATCCTATATACAGGCACTCCATACTTATTCTTCAGATATGATGAATATGTATTCCACCTCGTATACATCACTCTATACCGACCATGAATGAGATGCGTGGAGTTGCAGAGATGTAGAGACCTGCAGTGATCTGTCCAAACGATGTTGCGACTCCAGCTGCTATATATCCTCCTATATCCATACTGTGCTCTCCCTCGAAAAACTCTGTATATGGTACAAGGTTCCGGCCAGAAGCAGCTGCAACTTCATCGTAATAACCACCATAGAGTTCAAAGAATACACCTGCATCCAAGAAGATTGAGTATGGAAGCGGCAACCTTATTCCACCCATGACATGAGCGTAATCTGCGGCTTTCTTGCCCATCGCTGTAGAAACATAAGCCTTTGCAAGCTCTGGTGGCCTCCTGATTGATGCAGTCTCAGCATCGATGATGAACTTGAAAATATCTGTAGGGCCAAAGGCTCCGAACAAATCAGCTTTGAACGCATACGAGAGCGTGGAAGATGGGAAATCACCACCGAACTCAACAGTCATAGAAGCTTCTACACCATTGTCAGAAGCATTTGAGCCATCATAGATATCATAGACAAGGCCAAGTCCGATATATGGATAAGCAAAATGATTGTTCGAGAAATTCCGATTGCTCAGATATGTATAGTCAAAGCCAGCTATCGCCTCCAGACGGAAATCCCTGAGAGGAATCCAGCCGATTCCCCCTTGCAGCGACAATGAGACATCATTGCTGTAAACATATTCGCCGGTACCTGGAATTGAGAGATATGACAGCTGTCCATACTTGATGCCTAAATTACCGTACAAGAAAGCAGAGGAAAGAAATGGATATGAAACACCAGCTTCAAGCTTTATGCCATCCCCCACTACTATCCCATACGTCAGATCAAGGCGTGGAAGCAATGTCAGTTTTCCGGAAATCGTGAAAACTGGCGTATAAGCAAAGTACGGCGCACTGTCCTCCGAGCCATCGTATCTGATGCCAATCCCCCCGGAAAGCCCTATATAAACACTTCCGGAAAGAGAAGGATAACGCTCTCCTTCCACTGATATTACACCATTCCGGATCTCGTATGTGACAGACTTAAGCCCCTCATGCCTTCTGATATCATCAAGAAGCATCTCAAACTCATCGATGGTATCAAAATCCATCGTTCTGCCTTCATAGCTCCTTAGCACGGGAACAGCAGAAAGAGGGATGATCTCATCCGTCACGACGCGTTCAATTTCCGGGGATGAAAGCTCGCTGTAGCTTACCCGCTCCATCGGAAGCCAACGTTCCAGCTTCTTCTCAAGCTCATCGAACACAGCCATATTAGCCTGTACAGCCTCTTCGCCTTTCTCCAATATTTCAGCTGTGTCGCCAAATCCAAGAGCAGAGTAACCAGTAGTATCCGGAACGATAACCCAGTCAGCTTCATCATAGTTCTCAGCGGAAGCAGGCTCTGTAAGATAATCGGAAAGCTGGCTGAACGTACCAGAAAGCGTCGTCATATCATTCTTATGCTCTCCATAACGGTGACGCGCATCATTGACATCAACAGCCAGCACGATATCGGCACCAAGCTCTCTGGCGATATCAGTGGGCAGATTGTCTTCCAGCCCTCCATCGACGATGTAGCTGCCATCTTCCAGCCTCACAGGTGCAAAGACTACAGGAATAGCCATCGATGCTCTGACTGCATCGAAAAGGGAGCCGGAAGCAAATACGACTTTCCTGTTGTTTGTTATATCGGAACCAATAGCCCTGAAAGGGATAGGCAGATCATCGAAGTCATCCACTGACAATACTTTCGAAAGATATTTTCTCAAGAGTCCGTTGATATACTGATCATCGATAAGCCCATTTGAAGCGCCAAAGCCAGATGAGCCAAACTCTACTGTAAGTATATTTGTATCATAAGCCTGGAATGGACTGGTAATCACATCGGCGCCGCGTATAGCGTACAGGTGGAGAAAGTAGCTCATCAGATCTGTTTCGAGTACAATCTTCTCAAGCTCTTCACCTGAATAACCGGCGCCATAGAAACTTCCAAGCACTGCTCCCATGCTAGTACCGATTATCATATCAGGGACGATGCCACGCTTATCAAGTTCCTTCATGATGGGAATATGAGCGATTCCCTTTGCACCACCTCCAGAAAGCACAAGCGCAAAGCGCGGCCGGAAGATAGAAGCACTCAACGTCGAAAGTGACAGAAATACAACTAAAAGGAAAAGTAGAACCTTTCTCCGCAACTCAGTCTCCTATGAAAGCACGCGTCCTATGACATCTTTCCTGCCGTTTATGAACGAAGATGCATCCATCTCCTTCTTCATTGGAGGCAGCACTCTTGTAACATGCAGATAGCCATCTGAGAAAGCTATCTTCAGCCCCTTTCCTTTCTCCAACGCTACTATTGTACCACATGGCTCGGCAATTTCACGCTTCTCCAATGCAAAGCCACTGCCATAGACACCTGTCAGATACAAAGGAGCTCCATCAAGAAGCGCATATGCTTTCGGCCATGGATAACTTGCCCTGATCAGCGCATGCGCTTTCTCAACGCCCGCAGAGAAGTCTATACGTCCATCTTCCTTTGTAACAAAAGATGTATATGTAGGTTCCCCACTCTGCGGCACCACATTTCTCTTCTCATTGAGGAGGACAGGAAGAACAAGAGATGGAACCAAACCAGCTACTTTGTCGGAAAGAGTCCCTTCAGTCTCTGTACCATCAAGCTCTATCGGAAGGACATCGTAAACATCGCCTTCATCTATTCCAAGACCTATTTTCTGCAGCGATATCCCCGTCTTTCTGTCTCCATCTTTTATCGCCTGATACACAGGAGACGGTCCACGATGGAGAGGCAAAAGCGATGGATGGACATTGAACGTCTCTTTGAAGATAGAGAGGAACAACGGTCCGAATATCTTCCCATAGCAGAAAGAGAGAAGCGTATCTGCGTGATACGAAGCTATATGATTGCGTGCCTCTTTCTTTATCGTCTGCGGCTGATAGACTTCAAGTCCAAGCTCCAGCGCTCTCACTTTCACAGGGGAAGGAACAAGACCTTTACCCCGCTTACCAGGAGCATCTGGAGCTGTAAGTACAAGAGCTATCAGATTCTTCTCGGAAAGTGCATCCAATAGAGGAAGCGCAATCTCACCAGTAGCGGCAAATACTATTCTCATCAAACCCTCGATTTCTGATGGCGGCGGATTCTGTTCTTCTTCTCATACTGATGAACAACCTTGTCCCTTTCGCGTTCATCAAGATGATCGATGTAAAGCTTTCCATAAAGATGATCATTCTCATGCTGAATGACTCTGGCAAGAGGACCATCTGCATCGATATTGAAAACCTTGCCTTTCAAATCCTGTGCCTGGATAGAGACTCTCACAGGTCTTATCACATCATGATAAACACCAGGAATGGAGAGACAGCCTTCCTCATATACACCAGTCTCCATGCTTGTCGCTGTTATCTGTGGGTTCACAAACACAATAGGCTCATTTCCTCTGATATGAACAACGAAAATCTTCTTGGAAACTCCAACCTGAGGACCAGCCAGCCCAACGCCATCAGCCTCCTCAAGAGTGTCTATCATCGCCTCTGCAAGCATTTTCAGAGAATCATCGAATTCTGTTACATCGGAGCATTCCTCTCTGAGGACTTCATCTCCCAGCTTATATATATCCAACATGGCCCGATGGTATACTGCCTCACTTTTCTTGGCAAGGCATTGAGGAAAAGTAGAAAGCACTGTTTGCCTAACATCTTGATTCGATTATAATACTAAGTGGTAATGGTTATGATTAAGAAACTTGCAATCATCATCCTTATTTCCATGTTCCTAATCTCATGCGAAGCTTCTTTCACAACTTCAGGTACAGGAGGGGATGGAACAACGCTTCCAGACAACCCCGCTGTCAATCCGGATCCGGATCTCCCTGAGCCACCTGAGGAAGATATACCGACTACTCCTGACACACCAGAGGACGATGATGATAACGGAAATGGGAAAACACTATCAGATAGCAAAGCAAGATACTATCTGAATGTCGCAATCGGTGAATTTCCAGACAACAACACTGAATGGAACAGATTTGTAGATAAAGACAAGATTGAATTTGAACTGGAAGAGTATCCTTATTCACTGTCAGCTTATTCAATCTATTTTGATGATTTCGCCTGTGAATGTAGAGCTACTATCTCACATAGCGGAGATGATATTATAGAATCTGCAAATATCGAAGCTACAGATGGATCCTACAACTGCTACATCACAGGAGATACCATTGGAGATTCCACAACATATCCTGAAGGTACAAAACAAAATTATATACCCCAACTCGTCAATACAGTAATCAATGAAGTTGATAGAACATTATTCAACAATAATATTGAAAAGCTTGAACACATCACATCTTTCTCACTCACCCGCGATGCAAAGGCTGTGAACTATTCCAGCTTCGCAGCTACGAACACTAACGGAGATGTAAGCCATTACAATATTGAGAAAATGATAGTGACCAGACAGAAAGCATCTGCTGAAACTCCAGTAGAGGAAAGAATAGAACTTGTGATCTACAACAGCTTTGAGACCATCTCGATAGAAGCTGTGAAGCAAATGGAAAGCAATCTCTATACAATACTCTCAGCAACTGTCAGCTGACAGATAGCACGATTGTAACTATAATATCCCAAGAGGGTAAAAACTTGAGGGGTAAACTGTTACTGTTGCTTCTAGCTTTATCGATATTTCTCATTCCATCTTGTATCGTATCCACAACAGACATAATCGACACAGGAGAGAATGATTCTATCCTTTCTGATATTACCGAAGATGCTGATAAAGCCAGATACTACGTCCAGTCAGTGATTTCTGCTTATACGACTCAGCACAATGTCAGCTGGACCACTTTCAACGAAGGTGATTCAATTACTATCGAATACGATGGAGCAATTGTCTCTGTCAATGACAGCTATTATGGCCCAGTATCAGGGGCAATAAGCTTAAGCAACAATACCAATGAATATGAAATCACATACTCACTCACAGCAGATGACGGTTCTTTTCATTTTACGAATGTTCCAGGAGAGATATCATCAGGTCTTTCTGGTTTGACCATCTCGGATTTCGGAGAACTTCCTAGCCCTGATCTGAATGGTGAATTCTATACGTTCCAGAACACACCTGGAGTTTCAAGCTTCTCGATAGAAAGGAGCATTACAGGCTCATTCAGCGCCGATGACAGCAACGGTATCGTTTCTTCTTTCGAGATAGAAACGATGAATGCACGTTTCTCCGCAGCTCAGAATTCCGATCTGAAAGAGCAAATCACGCTCAATGCACATAACGGCATTGAACGAGTCTTTGCAGCGCTTAGCAGAACATACTACCAGAATGGCACTTCTAGCGGCTATACGCTGAATGAGTTCTTCATTGAGCCTTATGCAGGCTCAAGCTCATCGGATAATGCAACCATCAGCGATTCAATCGCTTTGCAGATTCTCTACGCTGCTATCGAGTCGTTTCCCGGAAGGACAGATAACAGCTGGAACGGTCTCTACAGTTCTGACAGGATTGAACTTGAACTAAAAGACTTCGGCTCAGGCACAAGCGGAGAGATTGAAGCCACTGGCTACAATGCCAGTGAAGCGATGCTCTACAGCGACAACGGCAATTTCAAAGTCTATATCTCCCCTACTATCTCAGGTGGCACTGATAACCCAGAAGAATACGTAGAAGGAATTCTGCATGATGCCGTATCAGCCATTTCTGACGGCAAAACATCTGGAATCGTTAAAATGAATCTGATACGAAGCGCAGCAAACGCTGATTATCATAATTTCATCTTCAGCGCACCGGATGGCACTTGGCCTGCCACTATCAAAGAGTTCCAGATCATCCGGACAATGAAAGAAGACACAGCGTCCGTTACAGAGCAGGCAAAGCTCAGAGTCTCCATCAATGGTTCAGATATCATAATAAATGCCTCAAGAGTACTTACTGGCACTTATACAATAACTTACAAAGGAGTGTTCTGATGAGAAAAGCATTGATTATACTCTCACTTCTGCTTTCTATATCCACACTCAGCGCCAGGACAATCACAGGCATAGGCTATGGCAGCACTCCTGAAGAGGCGCTGGAAGAAGCAAGGCGTGATCTCATTTCACGTTTCTCCATCAGCGTCTCGTCCCTTGTCTACAGTACAACAAATGACAATGGATACAATACGGATTCCAGTTTTCTAAGCACAAGTTCTGTCCAATATTCCTCTGTTGATATCAAGGGCGAGAGCAAATCAGGACGAAAAGAAGGAGATACTTATATAGCTGAATCATCACTGGATGAATATGATGCTCCCGCCTACTACACTGAGCTTCAGGAGCTTGGACAATCGATTCCCAGAATCAAAAACATGATAGACAATGAGACAGAAAGCAAAGAGAAACTGGATCTCTACAGAACTCTCATATCCATCATGAAGCGATACGAAAGCGACAGGGAAATCATCTCCCAGCTTGCCCCTGATATGTATACATTCACTCCTCTTCCTTTCAGCCGTGTCGAGATTGAAGCAGAATACAGCAACCTGCTTTCAAAGGAGAGCAATTCCCTCGATCTGACAATCAAGGAGCTGGAAAGGCAAAGCTCCCTGGATATCATCTCGGCTGAGGGCGAAAAAAGACTTCAAGAGGCACGCAATGAACTGGAAGAGAATATAAAGTATCAGCAGGATCTGCAAGAAGCGAATGAGAATGATTACAATCTTCACCTGGAGATGCTTGAGCAGTCTATCAGATCCTCTGCGGCAGAATTCTCTGAATCATTCAACAGCCAAAATGCTTTTGCATACAATGACAACAGCTTCTCTTCACTGATGAACACAATCGAAGCAGACAGAGCGGCATTCAAGGCAATGAAAGACTCTGTCAGCAAGACTCTTTCAGATATTTCAGAAAGCTATGAAGATGAAAGCAAGACGATAATGCAAAGGGAATTGAGCAAGCCTTATGCCTCGACTCAGCTTGATGAAAACAACAACCCAAAACCGGACAGCAAGGAAAGAAGAATCGGAAATGCAAACAAGATGATTGAAGAAAGGAAAACCTTCTATGAGACAGCATCAGATGCAGCATATACTGCTGTAGAGAAGCAGCTTGAAGCCATTTCCAGGAGCACTATCGATACAATAGACACGCTGAACGCATCCGTTTTCACTGTCACCAACCATGGTTCCGGCATTTCCACAGTCATCAAAGCAACAGACTTCGACACAGAGAACAAAGTCTTTCATGGTACTGCTTATATTCCAATAGCTGATTCAACCCTGACTTTCTCTTTCAGGATTCCGTTCTATTCATGGGCAAAACAGGAAGAATTGCAAAATCTCAATGAAGATGACATAGATTATATGGCTGCAGAATGGATTGAGATCTTTGAAGACTATCCAAGTTCCTTCACAATCGAAGCAAGACTTAAGATCGAATCCAATAAAAAGGACAATAAATATAGGGCAACTATCCTGGATTACAGCATCAAAAAAGCTGGAGAAACAAAGATTGTATACAGCGAATCGATAAACAAAAGCTACGATTTCACATATGGCACGAATGTGAATGTCATGGATTTCTCTGTCTCGCCCAACGACATGGTAAGCAATCACAACGCTAAGAAAGGAATACAGTCACTGCATGAACTGACCGGGAGGAATTACCCGCTTGCCATTACAGTGGACAGCATGTTCGCCTTTGCAGGCAAACACACAGACATGAATATTGCACTAGGAGCTTCAGCGGAGATCTTCTTCCAAATGCCAGCAGAAGCTCTAAGCCTATCTGTGGATTTTGGCGCATACTGGAATTACATCCAGAGCAAAGACAAAGCTGGCAGTTATGAACTCATACGCGTGACACATATGCTCGGGCTACGAAGTTCAGTATTTGTCAATGGTTCTTTCCCTCTTGGTGATACAGCAGCCGCACTATTAGGTGTCGGACTTGGCGTCGATACCAGATTCAACGGAGGCACTTACATAACAGCTGAAGTGAGAGGAAATGCCGCAATCAGAGGTGCAAAGCAAAGCCCTGCGTTCCTTTTAGGCATAAACGTGCTGCTTACCACCCCTGATCTCACTAACACAAGCTACGGCATCAAAGAGCTATACTGTTCAATGGGACTATCACTCGGAGTTATGTTCTGACCGAACAATAATCCTTTTCCCGGTACGTTGGATTTTCTCAAAGCATTGCTCCATCAAGAATCAGATCAGCTCTTTTGGCGGTCTCTGTTGCCGTGAAATAAGCTTCTTCGAGTGGAATCCAGCGTGTTTTAAAGGCTTCTGCCCTCTCTTCTCCGTTGCGTTTCACTATTCTTCTCATCTGCTCTTCCGCTTCTATATCCATGAAGACAGAGAAGTCGTAATAATGACCGAAGCACGGACTTAAGCTATATGCCCCTTCAACGACAACCAACCTAGAGGCATCTACTCTGACAAGCTCATCGGCATAAGCCATCTTCGAGCAATCGAAGCGATGGTAATAAAACACTTCATGGTTTTCCAATCCAGGGAGAACTTCCTCAATGAACCTTTCATAATGCACATTGCCTCCAGCTTCCCTGTAACGTGCTTCCGTTCTGAGCGGAAGCGGGAGGAAAAAATCATCCATGTGTATGATGGTTGCTCCAAGGACATCCGCCATTTCACTTGCGATTGTCGTCTTGCCTGAAGCTGAACGCCCATCGATAGCCACGATGCGTGTTGATTCCGCAATATGCTGAAGAAGCGATTGCACTGCTGTCATCCCAACTCCTTTGAAATGAATCCAGTCTTTTTCAGAGCTGCGTAAATCAGTGGAATCAATACCAATTGCATGACGATAGCAGGAAGGCAAGAGACAAAGTAGCTAGCGATCCATAGAGGAAATGTCATTGCCCCTGGTGTGAAGATGAAAGCTCTGGCAAGTCCAGCTATCACACGCCCTATGGCCATAGCCACCAGAAGACTAATCAGGACACCACCCTTCTTATTGCCTAGCAATGCCATCATCAAACCGGAAAAAAGACCATAGCAAGCGAGTTCTGTAATCATCTGAGGCAGCATCGGAATCCCGGGCATCCCAGTGAAAAGAAATGAAAGCAAAGGGCCAGCAATACCACAAAGAAGGCCAGTACACCAGCCTGAGACAATGCCACAGAGGAGCACTGGAAGATGCATAGGTGAAAAGAGAACTCCACCTTGCGGTATAGCATGGAAGACCATGGGAAGTACAACACAAAGTGCAAGACAGACTGCACATGTCAGGGATCTTTTAAGAATCGACATCAAAACACTCCTTTAAGCGTAATCACGCTAATTGAAAACAAAATTGAAATCATCACAGCACATGCATCGGATTTGCTGTAATGTGATTTTCTCTTTGTCCTGTTCCGTTCTCCGCTATAACCTCTCGCTTCCATAGCAAGCGAAAGCTCATCAGCCTTTCTGAACGCAGCAAGGAAGAGCGGCAATACCATTGGGACGAATGACAAGGCTTTCTCTCTGAGCTTCCCATCTTTCACAGCAGCACCGCGCGAGAGGGATGAAAGCAGAATCAGTCTGCTCTCCCTTGCAAGCACTGGAATCATTGTGATAGCCAGCGAGATTACAGTAGCCACCTCGTCAGTTTTCAGATGCAAATATGAAAGCGGATGGAGAAGGCTCTTCAATCCATCTGTGATAGCAACAGGTGTTGCTACAGATGTAAGCAATGTTGAAAGCAATGTCACAAGCACTACTGTAGCAATCATCCTCAGCCCTATCATTGCACCATCGAGCGAGATTGTAACGAACCACCAGGTAAAAAGAGGTGAACCAGATGGTTGGAAACAGGCATTGAGCAGAAAGACAGTAACGATGAAAACTCTGAACTTCCAGAGAGATTTGAAAGCTCCTTTCAGCTTTATTCCACCAGTCCTGTAAAGAAGAATGACCAGAAGCAAGGAAATACCTATTCCGATAACCCTTGTAGAGAGCAGGATTATAGAGATAAGAAACAATAAGTATGAAGCGACTAATGCAGATGGGGAGAGGCGATGCAACACCGATGTTCCCTTCTGGTAAGCTCCCAGCATATTCACAGCTTCCTCTCCTTAAGCATCTCTGCAGCTTTCTTGGCGATAGCGCTGATGTCGCAAGAAGTTGCCAATCGCTCTGATAACGACAACAGCCATGGCGTATTGGGAGAGTCTGAGATGATACGGCCATTTTCCATCGCAATAGTACGATCTGAACACTCATAAAGCTCTTCATCATGAGTTGCTATCAATACAGTCTTCCGCTGCTTTTTCAGCTTCTTAAGGATTTCCAAAAAACACTGATAACCAAATCCATCCAGGCCAACTGTAGGCTCATCCATAAGCACGATATCTGGCTCCGAGATGAGAATGCCTGCAATCGCAGCTCTTCTTCTTTCGCCTCCCGAAAGAGAAAACGGTGATTCATACCATTTGTTCTCATCTATCGCCATTTCGCGCAGGATGCATCTGGCTTTCTCTTCAGCTTCCTTCTTCCCCTCTCCTCTTGCACGCAAAGCATAGCTTGTGTCACTAATAACAGTCGTTGCAAAGAGCTGACGCTCAGGAAACTGGAATATAATGCCGATACGACTGTCATGGGCTACGATTCGAGCAGAATCAAGCATCAGAAAGCCACTCTCAAGAGGCACAAGGGATGAGAGCATCATCAGCAATGTTGTCTTCCCAGATCCACAAGCTCCTGTCAGAAGCGTTATACCGCTATCAATGGAGAGAGAGATGTCAGACATCCTGAACCCATCATTTGAAAAGGACGCATGCTCAAGCCTCAGCTCCATAGAAGCGCCTCCAGATCATCTTTTGTGACAACAGGCCCCGTTTCAATGCCAAGCTTGCGGATCTCAGCAGCAATCATCGCGGGAAGTGTCACTCTTATTCCAGCTTCCCGGAGCATCTCTGTATCCTGCAGGATTTCCGAAGGTGTCCCATCCGCTATGATTCTACCATCGGAGAAAAGCACGATGCGATCTGCATCGAGGGTGGCACGGATGTCATGGGTGATCATCAGCAAAATCCTGTTCTCTCGAAGAGAAGACAAATATGAACGCAGCTTTCTCTCTTCATTGCTGTCCAGCATCGAAAAGGCTTCATCGAAGATGAGTATGGAAGGATCCAATGCCAAGACACCTGCAAGCTGTGCTCTCTCTTTCTCTCCTCCAGAGAGCGTCTGGATCAGCCGCTCCTTATACGCTTCAAGCCCTGTCAGAAGCAGGCTCTCATCAACACGCTTCTCAACCTCTTTTTCATCCACATTGTAGTTCTCAGGCCCGAATGCGACATCACTATAGAGAAGCGGAGAGACAAACTGGCTGTCTGGATCCTGGAAGACAATACCGATTTCCTTCCGTATATCATACAATGCATTCCTGTCTTTCAGCGACATGCCATTGATAGCAATCTCTCCACGCTTCAGTGGCAGAAGCCCATCCAGAAGATGAACAAATGTCGACTTGCCTGAACCATTGGCACCAAGAAAGACAACAAACGAAGGATGGTCAATTGCAAGAGAGACGTGTGACAGCACATCGCCATCACCATAAGAGAATGATACATCCTCCGCAACAATCTGAGGCATTGTTATTCCAGTGCCCTTCAGGACACAGCTATCGATGAAAAGAGATTAGAAGCCTTCAGGCTTTTACTGCAGCTTCTGCTGCCTTGATTACTCCGTCTATCATAACAGAAAGCGATGTATCTGGTACACCCACCACGATATTTCCGCATATATTGACTGGAATGAGTATTCTCTTTGCCGCAGACTGTCCTACCGCTTCAGCCATCTCCGGCGTCACTTCACCATACATGCTATCCGCGATGCATATGCCAATAGGGCCGACAATCAGATCAGCTGTACGGGAAAGCACTTTGACAGGATTCTCCCCGGTGGCAGCATGATCCGCGCCAGATGCAAGCATCCTCTGCGTCGCTATGCTGTTAGTACCTACAGCATTAATGACTGCGGAAGGGAAATGTGAGCGCAGCGCGGCTACAATAGCTTTACCAAGCCCTCCTCCCTGACCATCTATTACCAGAATTTCCATAACACGATGATGCAAAGAAGAAGCTGAGTCGTCAACACGCTTACATCAAAGATACTGGATCCATGTCAATTTCCAGATGCAAGGAAGATGGAAGCTTAAAGCTATCGAGGAGTGTATGTCCGAAATTCAGTATCTGGGATGCACTGGAGGAACGCAGAAGCACATGGTATCTGTAATACTGAGCCTTGCGCGAGATGAGGCATGGGGAAGCTGAGAAAATCTCGATATCATCCCATCTTCCATTCTTAAGCAGCGTTAAAGCTTCTGTTTCAAGCGAGGAAGCGCACTCGGAGACTTTTTCCTCATTCTTTCCCCTGACTGTCAGATTCAGCAAGCGGGAAAATGGAGGGAAGAGCGTAGCTTTCCTCTCTGCTATCTCATTCTTGTAGAACTGTTCAACACCGCCATCAAGGATTGCTGAGATAGCAGGAGCGAATGGTTGAGTCGTCTGTATGATCACATAGCCGTCATCCCTGTAACGTCCAGCTCTGCCTGCGACTTGATGCAATAAGCAGAATGTGCGTTCGGATGCTCTGAAATCGGGAATGGAGAGAGAAGAATCCGCATTGAGGACACCTACAAGAGAGACTAGAGGGAAATTCAGACCTTTAGCTATCATCTGCGTTCCCAGAAGGATATCGATATGACCATTGCGGAAGCCTTGCAATATCTCCTGCGTCCGGCCTTTCTTCTCCGCTGTATCCGTGTCAAGGCGCGCAATACGGGCAAAGGGAAAGAGCGCTTTCACTTCCTCTTCCACGTTCTCCGTGCCAAAACCATGAGGCTGCAAATCCCTTGACCTGCATTCAGGGCAGACAGTCACCAAAGGCTCAGAAAAGCCACAAGTATGGCAGACAAGCCGCTGCTCTTTCTTATGATAAGTCATGGAAACAGAACAATTAGGACATGTTATGACATGCCCGCACTCCGAACAGACATAGTTGTATGTATATCCTCTGCGGTTCAAGAATAGAATCACCCCGCGCTTTGCCGCAAGTGTCTTCCTGATAGCTTCTTCCAGCGCTGGTGTGATATTCCGCTTTTCTTTCAGCGAATTAACTATCTCAACATGAGGATATTTACCCTCTCCTATCCTCTCTCTCATATCGATGCGGCGGATACGGCGGCTGTCCATCATATTCCATGCCTCAAGAGAGGGAGTGGCAGAACCCATGACAAGAATCGCATTCTCCTTTGCGCTTCTATATTCAGCAATCTGCCGAGCATGATAACGGGGAGCATTGCCAGATTTATAAGATGTCTCATGCTCCTCATCTATGATAATCAGTCCAAGGTTCTTGAATGGCGCGAAAACACTGCTTCTTGCCCCGATTACGATATCTATCTCTCCATTCATGATCTCATTCCACGCTTTCAGCCGCTGGGAGGGGGTAAGCGATGAATGCAGGATAGCGACCCTGCCCGAGAATCTCGAGTAGACTTCATCGGAAAGTTGCTCAGAGAGAGTTATCTCTGGAACCATATACAGAACCTGCTTTCCCTCTTTGATCACATCCTCAGCACGTCTGAGATAGACTTCGCTCTTTCCCGAGCCTGTGATTCCAAAGATATAGAAGACTCTGCTGCTGGAAGTCCTGAGCACATGGAGAGCATGCTCCTGCCCTTGTGAGAGCGTCTCTATCGGGGAGAATGATGAAGCTTCATAGAACGGGCTTACCTCGCTCTCGCGCCTTCCAGAGGGAATCATCATAGAAAGATTAAGCCCTGGTGGAGAGAAGTACATAGTCTTCATCCAGTATGCGATATCCAAAAGCGTATGAGTGAACACAGGAGTCTTATCGATCATGCGTTCTATTGCTTTCAACTCATAGTCACCTTCAGGCTTTTCATCGCCAGTGGCAACTATGAAACCTGTCATTCTTCTCCTGCCAAACGGGACAACGGCACGTTTACCGAACAACTCCTCGCCTTGCAAAGATTCAGGAATGATATAGCTATATGTCGCTTCATATGGCAGATTGAGAAGCACTGAAGCATATTTCACTTGCCGCGTCCCTCCGTACCGAGCTCTTTCCTGAGATAAAGCATATCCTGCCAGATTACTCTCTTGAGAGATGCATCGTGAAGGTAATCAGAGGGAGTATAAGTCACATATGTTGGAATATGATTTATGTTGAACCGGTGCATGCGCAGTTTACTCATCCCATCTTCCCGTCTTGTCATGAAACGAGCTGTGTCATACCCCAGGAGAATAAGTGACTTCGGCTGCAATATAGCCATCTCTTCTCTTAAATACGCGCGGCATGCATTGGCAGCTTCCTCGGAAAAAGCTGAGACAGGGCATTTGATCAAAGTAGTCAGTGCCCATTCACCCTCTTCCAATAACAGCGATGGCTTCCACCACGCTTTGAAGATCTCCAAAGACTGTGGAGTGAAAATCATCTCACTCTCGGGATATGGCGCAATGAAAAGCACTCGCGCTCCTTGTTTTCTTACAGGACTTGCAAAGACCCTGCGCGACTCAAAACCTGAACAGGCATGGCATGAAGATGCTTGAGCGTAAAGCCTGTCGAGAGGATTAGCGATGGATGGGATTTTCTCTTCATGCTTATTCTTCAGGATGTATGAAGTATATGGAACCCTGTCTCCATCCGGATCTGAGAGCACGATACGCTCAGCATCATCTATGAATGACATGAAAAGCGAGGATGTGAAATTATCTGCCATACTCCTCCTCGAACCATTGATACTTCTCCGGGTCGTAGCTTACATCTGCCAGATAAAGCCCATCGGATGGAGCTGTTCGAAGCGCCATGCTCCTATCCTTGCTGTCCAGCCTCTCCCTGAACATTGCAGCATCCTCTTCCGCTTGCGCTGCATACAGCATCGTGCCAACCATGCTTCTCACTTGATGATAGAGGAAAGCATTGCCTGCTGTCCTGTAGCGAAGAACTGGATAACCGAATGTATCTTTCATGATATCCCATTCTGAGACGTAAATATCACGGACTTTGGAGAGCGAGATATCACGGGCTGAAGCAAACGTCGTGAAATCATGAGTTCCAAAGATACACTTGGCATAGGACTTCAGAAGCGAAATAGACGGAAGCTCTTTCATCATCATTATTCTGCCATCATCCCATGGAAGCATATCGGGAGAGGCTTTCACCAAATACCAATACTCTCTCGACATCGTAGAGAAACGTGCATGAAAGCCCTCGGGCGCTAAAGCGGAGGAAAGCACTCTGATGCTTTTAGGAAGCTTTGTGTTAAGTATAATCCTGTATTTTTCCGCTTCAATCGGTGAGGACGTATCGAAGTGGCAAGCCTGCGAGAGAGCATGCACGCCAGCATCAGTACGCCCGGAGCCATAGACAATCGTCTTTTTTCCAAGCATCTGCGTAAGCAGCTCAGAGATTGTTCCTTGGACAGAAGGCGCATTGCCCTGCGCTTGCCAACCATGGAACGCAGAACCATCATATGCGACACGCAAAACGATTCTTATCTCCCCCTCTCCAGGTAGGCTATATGTCTCGGGACGGTTCCAGTCACTGCGCATCTTCAGCAACCACCATAGCTATCGCCATTTCACGTTCATGGCTCAGCGAGAGATGAAGGACAAGACCTGATGCAAGTGCTTCAGCTCTGCCTGTGAGGAATAAATATGGCTTTCCGTTCTCATCCTCACGCACTGTGATATCAGAGAGAGAGAAGCCTTTTATTCCCGTCCCCATAGCTTTGGCAAAAGCTTCTTTAGCTGCAAAGCGTGAAGCAAAATACTCACTTGCTTTCGAAGGGGCGGCTTTTATCTCTTCCTCTGTGAAAAGCCGTGAGAGCAGACGATCGCTCATGTTGTCAAAACGTTCTGTAGCCGCGATATCAACACCGATGCCACGAATCATCACTTACCCTCGAAAAGGATTCTCACACTGGATGGACTGGCACTCACTACAAGTCCATCGCGTGTGTAGATATCATCACGATACTCAAGCATGACAGGCACTCGCTCTATCCCCGGAGCGGATACAGAAGAGAAATCAGCTTTAGCGGTGATACCTGATGGATCTACTAAGTAGATGATGCTGTCTGAACCTGTGATAACAACATCAACTGTTTCCGGAACAAGAGAAACCGCATTGAAGTCTTCCGGGAGAATCACTTCCAATGGCAATGTGACAACACGGTCATTTACATTCATGAAACGAATGGAGAGAACAATGAAAAGCGCTATGAGAAATGAGAAGATCTTCGGAATCCAGTTCTGCAACGCTGATGAGAGAACTTTGTTTTTCATGCGTTTTCGCCCTCCCCTGCTTCCTGCTTCTGTCTTTCCTCCGGGAGCACGTCACGATAGCTGAGAAGCTTAAGAAGCGTCTTCTTTATCGTCTCTGAGGAAAGATCATAGTAGATGTTCGCATTATATGACAGAGAGATAGCACCTGTTTCTTCCGAGACGACCAAGATAACGGCATCCGATTCCTCCGCAAGGCCAAGAGAAGCCCTGTGCCTCGTACCGAATGTAGCTTTGATGTTCCTCTGCTCTGAAAGAGGAAGATAGCAAGCTGCATATGTGATGCGCCCTCCTTGCACTACGCATGCACCATCATGCAATGGAGTGTCGTGATCGAAGATGGTCAGAATCAGAGTGGATGAGAGATCTGCATTCAGCTTCGTACCTGAATCGAGTATTGATTGGATATCAGTATGTCTGGGGAAGACAATCAAAGCACCTCTCTTCTTCTCTACCAGAATATTGCAGGCGTTGAGAATGGAATCAATCTGATCTCCTGTCGTCTGCTGGCCTCTGAACAGTCTCGATTTTCGCGAGAACGAAGATGAGAAAGCTCTTCTCAGCTCCGGATGGTAGAAAACGCACAGCAGCATCATGAACGGTACAGCCACGATATTCATTATCGATGTGAGCGCATCAAGCTTAAGCGCACTGCACAGAAGATAGATAACGACAAGCGCAAAAAGCATGCCGAGAACTTCAGTAGCTTTCGTATCGGAGATTGCTAGATAGAATCTGTAGATGACAAACGTAAGAACAGCTATTTCAACCAGTATTCTCAGATAATCTATAATGCTCAGCGTGGCAAAGACCTCAAACAACTCAACACTCCTTATCAGACGGCATCCAGCCAAGGGTGCATCTGACAGCCTTCTGCCAGAATCCTACCTTTTTTTCGCGTTCCTTGTCATCCATTACAGGAAGCCATCGCATCTGTTCCTTCCAATAACTTGACAGCATCTTGAGGCTATCCCACACGCCGATTGTCAAACCGGCCGCATAACAAGCACCTAACGATGTCGTCTCCACAATCTGTGGCCGGATCACAGGGACACGGAGGATATCAGCCTGAAACGCCATCAAGGGGATGGAATTAGTCATCCCTCCATCGACTTTAAGCGCGCTGATGGAAATACCGCTGTCCTCTTCCATGACGGAGAATATATCATTAGCCTGGAATGCTGTTGCCTCCAATACCGCTCTGCAGATATGTGCACGTGTCGCATAACCTGTCAATCCTGCAATGACTCCACGCGCCTCGCTACGCCAGTATGGAGCGAAAAGACCAGAGAACGCTGGTACTATATATACCCCACCATTGTCAGGGACGGACGCTGCCAATGCATCAAGCTCTTTAGGGGAAGAGACCATCTTCAGCTGATCCCTTGTCCACTGCACCAGTGAACCTGCAACAGCTATTGAACCTTCAAACGCATAGCACATCTTTCCTTCCCCGATTCTATACGCAACTGTCGTAAGAAGCCCATGGGTAGAGAAGCATATCTCTTCTCCGATGTTGCTAAGCATGAAACAGCCAGTACCATATGTGCATTTGGATTCACCTTTTGAGAAACAAGCCTGGCCGAAAAGTGCAGCCTGCTGATCGCCAAGTATACCAGCAACAGGAATGGAGGCATGCAAAGGTCCATCCTCGCTTGTCATGCCGTAGACAACGCCAGATGAGGAGACAATCGTTGGCAGCCATTCTTTTCTGATACCTGTGATAGCGAGCATCTCATCATCCCATTCTCCCCTTTTTATATCCATCAGCATATAACGCGAAGCATTTGTCACATCAGTAACTAGCGCATGAGATGCTGTAAGGCGAGCGACAAGATATGAGTCGATAGTACCAAAGACAATCTCACCCCGCTTTGCAGCCTCCCTTACCCTTGGGACATTATCAAGAAGCCATCGGATTTTGCTAGCAGAGAAGTAAGGAGAGTATAAAAGTCCAGTCTTCTCCCGAAGCTTCTCTTCTGGAAGTTCTCCCGAAAGCCTCGTTATATACTCCTCACCTCTCAGATCCTGCCATACAATAGCATTGTAGACAGGCTGCCCTGTCTTCTTAGAAAAAGGCACTACAGTCTCACGTTGGTTCGTGATGCCGATCGCACTGATGGATGAGCCGTCAAGTCCAGCACTCTCCAGCGCTGCTTTGATGACAGCACAAGTATTATTCCATATCTCTTCAGCATCATGCTCAACCCAGCCTGGACGCGGGAAAATCTGCCTATGTTCCATCTGCGCGGAGGATACTATATTGCCTTCGCTGTCGAATATCATGAAACGGGTACTAGTAGTACCCTGATCTATTGCTCCGATATACTCCATATCAGAAGTATACCACACTCTTCTTCACAACCCAAAAGATAGCTCTATTGAGGTAAACTCTCTGTCTGCCAATCGTAAGAAGAAGCTTCCAGAGCTTTCCTGTCTCCGATGAAAGCTACATGCCATTCGTTCTTGTCGAGCGCATCTTTCAGCTTCCTTCCACCCTCTTCAACATCTGGAATAGAGAGCGAGAGAATCTCCTTGCGAATCCGTTCTCTATCACTATCGCTGATACGGTAGAGCATGCGGCGGATATCAACAAGGGAACGGACAGCTGGAGCCATTGGCTTTAAATCGCGAGCTAAAACACCGATAACAGCATCCTCAAGCCTTTCAGCTGTTATTCCAGCATCGGAAGATGCATCAAGAAAGTCCCTGATAGTCTCATCAAGACGTGGATCCCTGTACGAATAGAATATGAAATTCCTCTCGCAGTTATCGAGATAAGCACCAGCTCCATACGCTCCGCCTTTCTCTCTTATCGCGCTCCAGATTGCTGTCTGGGAGATAATGGACAGGAAGATTCTCTCTTTTGAAGACAGGGAATCTGCAAAGCCAGGCGCTCTTCCGGAAAGCGCTGTAAAAGAGACTGAAGAAGAGAGAGTACGGGCCTGGAAACGACTTAATTGCGGCACAGCATGCACAGCCTTTCCTACTCCACCACCAGAAGCGAAACGGCTTTTGAAGGATGCAGCCACGCTGATGGAATTCTCCATCAAGTCGCTATCTGCAGTGACGTGAATCATCATTCTCTCCCTGCAGAGCATCTTATCTCTTACAGCTATAAGCTCGCTGCCAATGGTCTTCAAGCTATCATTAAGCATCCGGGAGATTGTATACCAGCATGTCACGCCTGATAGCCTCTCTCCAATGTACAACGATGGTGATAGCGCAGATGCAGCCAAAGCAGATGCATATGTATGACCATTCTGTACGATTGAACTAGCGAAGTCCGTTGAGATATCAACAAGAGCTGCTTTTATTCTTGCCTCATCATCAAGCACACCTTCAAAGAGCAGCTTCATGAACAAGTTCAACCCTTCCCATTGCAAATCAGGAAGCGATTTAAGACGGCAGACAAAGAAGACTTTCTCCTTTCCATCGGATGTGGATCCGGATTCGACATAGAAAGCATATCCACCAGAGACAAAGCGCAGCTCAGTAGAGAAATCTGAATAGCTCATTTCAGGCAGATTGCACATGGAATAAAGTCTGGAAAGCACATTCGCTGCATCAAGCTCCCTATAGCTGAAATCTGAAATATCGAAGACCAGATCAGTATAGACTATCCCTCCAGATGCCATTGGAGCCGCAACAACTCCATCGACATAAGTATGGGAGATCCTGTCGAAAGAATAAGGCAGATCAGTTCTTGCAAGACGTGGTATTTGAGCAATTGCCTCCTGCGAGTCAGGTGTAGTCTGAAAACGATTGAAAGAGAGTTCCTTCTCCGCTGAATACTCTCCTTTTCTTTCTTCAAGTACCTTCGCAATGGCTTCCTCTATCACATTACCCTCTTCACTGTCCTTGCGTACCACAGTCAGAAGACGATGAGGATTGCTGACAAGGTTCTCCATGATCCAATCCTCAAAGAAGCGTGGATTATCCCTCCATGCGCTTCTGATTGATCCAATGATAGACGAAGGAGCTAAAAAGAGCGCTGGATCAATACCGAAAGTGAGGCCCTTCTCCGCCTGGAAGAAAAGTCTCATTCCCTGTGGAATTCCACCTGGGATCTCTTTGAGAGAAAACTCCATACGCCTTATAGCGGCCTCAATAGCTTTTCTGTCCAATCCACGTCTGGCAATCTCTTCAAGAGTGGATAGAATGAAGCTCTCAATCTTCTTCGCATCGTCCGGATCAGAGCCAGAAAAACCTGCAGAGAAGACCAGCTCACGATAACTCGAACTCATGCCACTTTCAGTGGAAAGGTCCTTGCCTAAATCAGATTCAGCTATTGCTTTGTACAGAGGACAGCCAGGAGAGCCAAGGAGGATATCGACAATGAGAGAGAGCAATGTGCTTTCACCAGGCTTGGCGTTATCGCCAAGGAGCCAGGACAGCATGACAGAAGCACCAGCATCTCCCTCTTCAGCGGAAGAGACTGCCTCATAACTTCGAGGCTCGCTCCATCGTTCAGCAAGTCCAATCCGTTCAACTTTCGCTCCAGCTTCCCTCTTTGACAGATACTCATCATCGAGTAGCTTCAGGAGTGGTTCTATCTCCATGTTTCCATATAAAAAGAGGGAGAGATTCGCAGGAACATAGTGTTTCTTGTAGAATGCCAGATATTCTTCATATGTAAGCTTGCAGATTTCCCGGGCATCTCCGCCAGATTCAAAACGATATGGAGAAACACCAAACAGAGGCTTTGTAGAAGCGGAAGAGAGCACATATTCATGTTCAGCCATCTCTCCGAGCATCTCAGAAAAGACAACGCCTTCAAAATGCAAACCACCGGAAGAGGAGATTCTTATGCCTTCCTGCATGAATGTCTCCTCCCTCAGAAGCGGAGAGAAAACCGCATCTGAATACACTGAGAAAAGATTCCTGAAATCCTTCTCCACAGTTGAAGCACCCGGGAAATATGTTCTATCGACACCAGTCAAAGCATTGAGGAATGTATTGCAGCTATTGCGCACAAGAATCATGAAAGGATCTTTCACGGGATACTTCCTGCTTCCCGACAACACTGTATGCTCGATAATATGCGGTATTCCCTTGCTATTCTCGGACGGTGTATAGGCTGTATAGGAAAAGAACTTCTCATTATCATATGAATCCACGTAAAAAACTGGAAAACATGTCCTCTCGTGTTCCAAGAGAATCCCTTCTGCCCTGTAATCCTGAAGCGATGAGATTTTTCTGACAACAAAACCGGCAATACGGTCACCTACTCTGAATTCGTGCATGAGAAGAAGATAAACGAGAGAGCAACGTTTCTCAAGAGTTGACAGGCGTCTTCCTTAGCCCTAACCTCACATCATGCGTTTTATAGGACCACATGTATCAATCAAAGAGAATATTGCGCTCTCTGTAGAGAGGGCTTATGGATTAGGCGCAACAGGATTTGCCATCTTCACAAAAAACCAGAGAATATGGAGCGCTCCAGAACTGAAAGAAGCAGATGCGAGAGCATTCAAGGAAAACATGGCAAGGTACGGCTTCAATCCATCATCCGTGCTTCCGCACGCGGGCTATCTGATTAATCCAGCGACGCCGGATCCAGAGCTGAGGGAGAAATCATTAGCCCTATTCACAGATGAAGCTCAACGTACTGCCGCACTGGGGCTTTCAGTCATCAACATACATCCAGGTGCATATAAAGAAGGAGATCCCGATGATGGCCTGAAACGCGCAAGCTCGATGATCGATGAAGTGTTACGCCGCGTTCCATCGATAAGAATCGCAATCGAGAACACAGCAGGAGCTGGTACAATAACGGGATCGACATTCGAGGAACTAGACAAGCTTCTGACATTCGCATCGGAAAAAGACAGAATCGGTTTCACTCTCGACACAGCGCATCTCTTCGGTTCAGGCTATGACGTCAGGAACGAAGCTGGAAAGATACTGGACAGCTTTGTCTCACGCTTCGGCAAGGACAAACTCTTCGGTATGCATCTCAACGATTCGAAAGTACCACTAGCCTCACACAAAGACAGGCATGAAAGCATAGGGCTTGGCCTGATTGGAAAGGATGCCTTCATGACAATCATCCATCATAGCGCGACTGATAACATCCCCCTCATACTTGAGACACCTGATGAATCCAGATGGAAGGATGAAGTGAAGATGCTCCTAGAGCTCTGAAAGGAACATTCCTGCAGCGGCCTCTCCACAGCGGGAGAAAGCTGCAGCGGTAGCTTCTTCGTTATCGCTTCCATCCCCAGCGACAGATAATTCCCTGACGATATATGGCTCAGTGCTTCCAGCTTTGCAGAACACGAACCTTCCGTCAGCTCTGGCAAATACCTTCCCAGCTCCGTTCTCATAGCCAGCTATGCCGACACGCAGCAATACGTAATCATCCATTCCAGGATATGTACGTTGAAGATATCTGAGCGCATCTTCTTCCTCCTCGCCAGAAGCGCTGAAGATCAGATAATCACCAGCTCGGGAGTTCTCGATATATGAAGAGAAGGCCTCAAGCGCTTCATTTCCACTCATCTGAACGCCATTCTCTCCATACTCAGCCACTCCGATAACAGTGCGTTCTGAGCGAAGAGCAACATCATCACTATAAGAGCACTCGACTGCAGAAGACCCCATAATCTGCTTAAAGCCATCGAGAAATCCTTCAGGGACTTTCGCCTCAATCTCCTCAAGCAGTGCAGAAGGCACAGAGGCTGAGAATATGATCACCCCTCTTCTGAGCATATATGGATTAGTTCTGAAGAAATGAGCATACCCCCTGCTGTCAGTCATCAGATCAAACGATGTCGTCACACGCTCACCGTCTCCATTGAGCATTTGGTACTGAGCATTCACAAGTGCGCTGACTACAGGAGGATGGAAAATCCCTTTCGCCCTCGAAAGCTGCACAGTGATGTCTGTACCATCAACGGAGCTGACTGCAATTTCCAGATTCGACAGATACTCTTCAGCCATCGCCAATATCTTCTCTGGTGTATATTCATCATCCATTACAGGCCCATCGAGAGAGACAGAGAGCGCGGAAAGCACATCTGTAATCGTCTCTGTGTCCCTGTTCGCCCTGTAACTATCCATCGCTGAAGAGAGAAGCGATTCTATCTTCTGCGTTCTCTCGATTGCAGCAGTGTACTCTTCACTGATACTGCTCTGATAGCGATCCTGAGGAATCTGGAGCATAGCGAACCATATGACTCCGCCAGTAGCTGGCGATGTGTAAGTGTTGACTATCGCAGCATCGAGCTCTGGAATGGAGTCCAATGACAACAGCGTCCTATAATAAAGCGATACAGCATCATAGCCCAGGCCTTCACCAAGCTGTGTGAGGATGTCACGATAGGCAGAAGCACGGGCACTAGCGTTATCTGCACCGGTACCTGAACCGACAAAGACGACATAACCTGCAGGATGAGGTGTCTCACGCGTCCATGATGGACCTTCCGTTGAGGTGAACGTGCTGCATGAAAACAGCATAGCTATCATCAAGATAACGGCAAGCTTCCTCAAAAGTCACCTCCAAGCGAAACAAGCAACATATGCTCACCCATCATATTCTGATACCCCGCTCTCCAGAAAAACTCCGGTGTTGCCCTGTGTTCATAGAAAATGGAGAAAACCGCGCCCCAGTCAAAACCATTTTGTGACCCGCCCAAGAGAACTGAAGCATTTGCGCCTATGCGTCCTTCTTCAATCAGTGTGAACCTTACACGCGGGAAGATTCTCCAGAAATCGACATAAGCTTCAAGGCCGAGGCCTCCATAAGCATAACTCACGCCATCCGCGTACCTATATGCAACACTCACGATAGGAATGAAAGGATATATCAAATCTGTGCGTCCCAAAGAGACTATCGCTGTTATTTCAGGGGATGGGAAGTTGAACCCCATCGCAACACTTCCTGAAAGTTTCCATGCATTCTCTTTTGCAAGAGTCATCCCTGGATATGGCGAATCAAGGAAAACAGGTTCCAATAGCGTTGCCGATGGAAATACTTCATCGACTTCAAAGATTGCCCTCGTGTTTCCCAAGCTGTCAGTGGCACGCAGCCTCGTTCCGCGTCTATACTCCAAAGCCTCATCTACAGAATAGGAAGATGGAAGCGCATAATCTAAAATCAGGTCGCTATCACTATAAAGCGATGACTCATAGAAAAGCAGGTTATGGATCTCCCCCTCAAGCGATTCGAGAAGCTCATTTCTTCCATCCCCGCTGAACTCCAGAAGGACTTGCTTTTCAGAGTATGTGAGCATTAAAGATGAGAGAATCAGAGCATCATCAACCTTTTCCGAATAGGATGAAGCTTCAAGCACTATGTCTTTCCTGCCCCAGGTCTCCCTGCCAAGCGCAGAAGCCAGTGATGAAAGAACATCAGCAGGAAGAGAACCATCTGAAATGATATGAGAAGCATTGAGAGGCAGAAGCAATAGGAGAACAGAGAGGAAGAAGAGCAGTTTTCTCATAATAGCATTTCCTCTATGATAGCAAGCATTAGGTCCACCCCCTTCTCCATTGATTCCAGTGCTACCCACTCCGTAAGCGAATGCATATTATGAGCACCGGTGAAAAGGTTCGGAGATGCAATCCCATTAGCAGCCAGCATTGCGCCATCTGTACCACCCCGGATAATATTCCTCTCAAGTGGCATAGCAAGCCTCTGGGCAGCTTTGAAGACAGCCTCCATCGCTTCCGGATGCTTATTGTTGCCTTCAGCCATATTACGATAAGAGATTGCAACAGATGTCTCTATAGTAACCCCATTGAGTATTGACACACTCTCAGCAAGCGTTTGCAGAGCCTTTATACGATGCTCAAAGCCATCATTGGAGAAGTCTCTGATAATAACAGAGAGCTTTGCTTCTCCCGCAGTTCCTTCCAGCATGTCAGGACAGTAATAGCCATAACGGCCATCTGTAGCTTCAGGGCTTTCAGAAGCAGGAAGGGCCGCGATGATAGCAGCTGCGGCAGTCAACGCATTGTGCATGCGTCCCCGTGCAGCGCCGAAGTGGCATACAGTGCCATGGATTGAGAAATTCACATCAGCACCATTAAAGCATTCCGTCTCAACTTCCCCTTCTCTGCCACCATCGAATGTATAGCATACGCTGCTTTTCATCCGCTTATACGGGAAAGACAACATGCCGCTTCCAGTCTCTTCATCGGGAGTAAAAAACACTTCTATATCGGGATGTCTGATCTCAGGATGGGAGACAAGGTAGCTAAGAGATTCCATGATGATAGCAACACCGGCTTTATCATCAGCTCCAAGGAGAGTTTTTCCATCGCTTGTAATGATTGTGCCACCGATATACGACTCTAAATCCGGATTGTCTTTTCGCTCAATGGAAACACCATCGAGAACGATATCAGAACCATCATACTCCCTCCAGACTCTCGCTTTTACGTTATTGCCTGGGACATCATCAGCTGTATCGACATGTGCCATGAAAGCCACGCACTTGCCTTCAGCATTGCCATCAAGCCGTCCCATGAGAACCTTCTCTTCGCCATAATAAACAGAAAGCCCCATGGCTTCCAGTTCGGCTTTGAGATGGAGGAGCAACTTTTCCTGCCCCTCCGATGTAGGTCGTTCCTTTCCAACAAGCGCTGGGATGCTCATTGTGTCACAAGCTGTATAATCCAGAAATCTATTCAATAAACCTGTAAACTTTTCCATGCAATGATTATCCCACATTTGCCAATGTTGGTGAACATCAGCATCAAGCACTGAAATTGTATTTCTCAAGCATGGCTTTTGCATCTTCTGTGACACCGAAGATCGTAAAGATAGCAAGTATGATTGATGTTACTATCGGGCCTCTCTGCATGGACTGGCTGATAGCTATAACGGAAGAGGCCAGACCCCAGTACACTGCGGGTTCTTTCGCCACGTCATCAAGCCACTCTATGAACGTTTCATCCAAATCCATATCATTCCTATAGTGTTCGACGATTGCCATAATCGTAGCAGCCAGAACACCCGATGCGATAGCAATAGCTGAAGCTGCAGTGACTTTGCCCCAGAGCACTGTGTCAGGCACAAGTGCATAGACAACGGCGGATGTCAGAAGCACTGAGCTTTTTATAACAAGCACAGTAAGATCATTGTAGAAATCCTCCTGCTGTTCTGGTGTGAGTATCCTGGTCTGCTCCTCGACAGCTTTGAATAATCTCTTCTCGGCTTCATCCACCTGGGCTTCTATCGCTTCAAGTTCCTCTTCAGGGACAAGTCCCTCTGCTGCCGCCAAGACATCATCAACGCTTTCAAACTGCGATGTCTCCAGCGTGAATTCAAGGTAATCACGGCCTTGTTCTTCCTCGATAGTCCTGGTAGCCACTTCATAGCCATCCACATCATCAAGGATACCGCGTACCTCCAGATCTTCCTCAACGAACCCCCTGATATCATCAAGATAGAGATCGATGGCCCTGCCAGATGCGGAGACAAGGGCCGTTGACGAGATTGTACCGGGACCAGATTGCGGCAAGGAACAGGATGAGATGAGAATTGCAGCAATCAGGAACATGGCGATCAATCTGTCAGATGTTGAAGTCGTATACATATTTTCCTCCTATCTCAAGGGAGTTCTACTCCCACAATGAGCGAAATCCTAACCTTCGAATATTGAGGAATAGCTTCTCGCAAATCGCCGATACGACCTTCCTCTGTACCGAAAACATCCATTACACAAAGCCGTGGCTCAATGAAGAACCACGGAAAAGAAAAAGTCCATCCCGAAAAGACTTCCGAGAACAGCATGAAACGCTCATCCGGTGCTTCCAGCCCCCAGAAATATCCAGCTCTGAGCATCGAGGCTCCGATATACAGCCCCAGATCATCAAGAGGATAGACAGAGACAGCTAATCCAGTCTCAAAGAAGGAGAGCTCATAGGAATATGACGATGAGTAGCGCAGAGGAAGTGTCACTCTTACGCCATCCCAGCGATAAGAGACTTCCGCATCTATTCTCATAGCTCCCATGAACGCAGAATCCACATCACGCAAATCAAAGCCAAACTGCCATGATGCGTTGAGACTGGAGAGAGGAATTACAATGAAAATACATATAAAAAGCTGTCTCATGCTTAAATGCTAGACAGCTTGAACAAACTTTTGGGAGAGGCAAAAACGGTCAGTTTTGCTCTTCAGGCCAGCCAAGAGCTGCTCTGAATGCTTTCTCATTCTTCTGGATTGAAGATGATGTAAAGCGTACTTCTTTATCTTCCCCTGCAACAGAGAGCGAGATGCCTGGATGGTGGTCATCGACCTTCTTCATCGTGTATCCCTCCAAAGCCGAAACGAAACATGACCATATAGGCTTCACGCCGCCTTTCTCCGATGATCTAGCGTAAAAGACAATCTCGTTCTTCGTCACCGCCAGCGCTCCACCTTGCAGCTCTGTACCATCCTTCACAATCATCGAACATCTCTGATAGAAGAAATCCTCATCTCCTCTGGCTTTTGCAATCATTTTCTTTGTAACTACCGATGTAATCACATAATAAACCGCAACTAAAGCCAAAAGCGGGAAGATCAGAGGCCATATAACCATATACTTGAATGCAGCGAAGTAAACGAAGACTCCGAATACACATAAAAGCAGCAGAAGAACAAGACGTTTCATAGCCAGAGTCTACCCCATCGCTCAATTTGTAGAAAGTATCTCTGGAAAAGTTGTCAAAACTGGAGGGTTTTTGCGTATGAGTGGTTAAGGAGAAAAACATGAAGGCAAAACTCATCGTCGCTGCGATGCTTATCGCGGCCGTCACGCTTCTCCCTTCCTGCGAGGAAAGCCAGAGCCACGCAACTCTACGCGTCAACCTCAGGAAGGATCGTTCAATAGTTCCAGCTGATTATCCACTGGAAATCGAAACATACCGCATCATAGGAGATGGACCGGGAGCAGAATCATTCGATGTAGAGACAAGCAAGGAGACAATCTCCCTTGAGGGACTTGTCATTGGAGAATGGAACATAACAGCAGAAGGGCTGAACAGCAATGATGACGTATTAGTTACAGGCTCAGCTGTACATCGCCTCAGCTCAACAAATGGCAGCTGCACGATTATTCTCGAGGACCTTGTCGGAACAGGTTCGCTTGAAGTCGAATTCATCTGGGATCCTGAAAGAATTTCCGGAGAGCCATCCATAGAGCTAGAGCTAACTCCACAATATGGGACAAAGGAGACGAGAGAGCTAGAACTCACATCGATGGATAAGGAAGAAGGGAAAGCGACTTATACTGGCACAGATTACCCCGCAGGCAGCTATGTACTTGCCTCCAGACTCTACGATGGAAGCGTCCAAGTCTCTGGATTCGTGGAAGCTGTACGGATAGCCGGCGATCAGGTTTCAAAAGGCACAGTGGAGTTCGATCTCGATAAATACCCTACTGAGCCAGGGACGCTTGAGGTAGTGAACAATACTGGAGTTCCTGTCTCATGCGTCATCGAAGGACTTGAGGATACAGTCGATGCCGATATCCCCATAACTGTGAGCATCTCCAGTGAAACCGACGATATCTCCAGTTATTCCATCATGTGGTACCTCGATGGCAACCAGATTGGAGAAGGAACAGAAGTTGAGATTACACCAACAGTCGGCACACATAGGCTTGATGTTGTCGCTTCCACTTCCAGACTCGGAACATCTGGTTCAGCTTCAATCAACTTCGAAGCGCTATCCATCACGGATCCGGGAGTACCATCAAGAGGCAGCATCGTCTCAGACTGTGCCGAAATGGAACTATCAGGGACATCAATCGTTCGCTTCCTGCCGGATGGAAAAGTTATGATAGCTTCAAATGCAGAGGAGAAAATCCATATAGCTTCCCCTATCAGAGGTTCTCTCGATCCTATACGCACATACACATATGAGGAACTCGATATAACTGGCGAACTCGTAGACTTCGATGGTATAGCAGTCTCAGATGCCCTCTCGAAAATCATATTGCTGGAAAGAAATCAATTCAGAGTCGCAGTCTACAATTACAATACATCCACATCCACGCTGTCATTCTTCTCAGAAGGAGTTCCGAAATACATGCCTGGCGGGGAAGATATATCAGATGTAGGTTGTGTCGGATATGCTGAAGCGCTATATAAAGACGGACAAGGCGTTGGCGCTATCACAGTATATGCGCCATTCATCGATAGATGGCAGATTGTCTACATCAATTTGTTCGAGCAGTCTTCGGATTCTGAATACATGTGGATGGGCAATGTCCTTGGAGCTTGCAGAGACTCTCATTCTCCTGCGGGAAGAATACAATCAACAGATGCCTCGATGGTTGCAGTGCTCGATGATGGCTGCATCACATTTGGGATGGAAGGAAACAGGGAAGATTCATTCAATCTTCAGACATCTGCCGCACCTCCTGACAAATTCCCTGAATATGCTGACAGATTCAATAGCATCAAGACATTCGGTATGAGTGACGAATTCACCGTCATGATTGCTGGAGAATGGCTTAGCTTCCTAACTTACGACAAAGTGAACACAAAATGGATCTATGACGGCTCAATAGAGCTCGGGCATGAACCAAGCAGCATGGTAGTGACAAAGGACTTCAAATATGCCTATTACATCGATTTGAATGCAGATGATATCGTAACTCTGGAAATCATAAGCAATGGTAAATCTGCGAAGGAAATCGGAAGGACCGCACTGTCAAGGAACGGAGTCGACACACTCTGCCTCTCTCGCAGCGGCAACAGCCTGATAGCATACGACGCGGATAATGCCTCCGAGTTGGAAGTATTCAGAATAACAAGATGAAAGCTGAGCTGAAGAAAAGAGAAACCGAGGGGCCAATCGCCTCTCGGTTTCTTCCTTTACCATCACTGCTTATAAAGAGGAACCTCTTTGTATTCAGTATGCAGCAAGTGATGGGACTTCTCTGAAAGCGGAGTGCCAAGATAATCCTTGTACAGTTTCTGGATTGAAGGATTCTGATGAGAACATCTCTTGGCGCTCTTAACATCATCCTCATAGAGGCCTTCCGATCTCTCCTCTCTCACTTCATCATCTGTACCATATGGCTGACCACCGCCTGCGATGCAGCCACCGCGGCATGCCATGATTTCAATGAAATCAAGATCAGGTTCCTTTCCGCTTCTCTTGTCCTCGAGGATCTTATCGAGAAGAGGTTTAGCGTTTGCCATGCCATGGACAACAGCTACACGTACCTTTCTACCATCGACATCAACCTCTCCGCGCTTGACTTCATCAAGACCACGGACAAGCTTGATTTCAAGATCTGCAAGCTCTTTGCCTGTTATGCCATAGTACGCTGTCCTGATAGCAGCTTCCATTACACCGCCAGTTGCTCCAAAGATCGTGCCAGCACCTGAATACTCAGCAATCGGGCTATCTGCTTCGCTCTCTGGCAGATTCTTGAAATCAAGGCCACGTGAAGCGATAAGACGTGCCAGCTCCCTTGTTGTGAGAACAAGATCGACATCCCACTCTCCGCTGGAAGCAGCATGTTCGCCATCCCTTCTGATTTCAGTCTTCTTTGCAGTACATGGCATGATAGCAACTGAGTAGATATTCTTCTTATCGATACCTGCCTTCTCTGCCCAATATGTCTTTGTGATAGCGCCCTGCATCATCATCGGGCTCTTTGCAGAAGAGAGATTCTCCAAGAGTTCTGGATAATACTCCTCGACATAGTTGATCCAGCCTGGGCAGCATGAAGTGAGCTGTGGCATCACTCCATTGTTCTTGATTCTATCGATAAGCTCATAGCCCTCTTCCATGATAGTGAGATCAGCACCGAAGTTTGTATCGAAGACATAGTCAACGCCAAGACGACGAAGCGCTGTGTAGATCTTCTTAGTTGTGATAGCACCAGGCTTGAGCCCGAACTCCTCTCCGATTGCGACACGCACGGATGGAGCAATCTGAACAGCAACGACTTTATCAGGATCAGCAATAGCCTTCATCAAGCCATCTGTATGATCCTGTTCATAGATAGCACCAACTGGACAGTGAGTGACGCACTGACCACACTTGATACAAGGGCTATCATTGAGAGGAAGCTTTGCAGCTGGACTCATTGTCGTATGATCGCCTCTGCCGATGAATTCAAGAGCATAGACACCCTGAAGTCCCTGGCAAACCTGAACGCAGCGGCCACACTTGATACACTTCTCCGGATCGAGAACGATAGCATCGGTGGAGCGATCCTTCTTATCCTCTGCGAGACGTACTTCGAATGGCTGCTCTCTGATACCATATTCAATAGCAAGCTTCTGCAGCTCACACTTGTTGTTCCGTGTGCACATCAGACATGATGAAGGATGTGTGGACATCGTCAGCTCAAGAATAGTGCGACGGACATTATACAAATCCTGATCATGAGTGATGATCTTCATTCCCTCAGCAGCTGGTGTGGAACATGCTCTGATAATCTTGGCAGAACCGACCTGCTTGCAGACACAGAGTCCACATGAACCGAATGGCATGAGATCCGGATGATAGCACAAGGTCGGAATTCTTATTCCTGCCTTCCTGGCCGCCTCAAGGACTGTTGTCCCCTCAGCCACCTCAACATCGATTCCCTGTATAGTAAGATGAATCATCGATAACCTCCATTAATGAATCTCGATGGCCGAGAACTTACATGTCTCCTTGCAGACACCGCACTTGATACATACACTGCCATTGATCTTATGAGGCTTCTTGACCTCTCCGGAAATAGCGCCAACAGGACACTTTCTGGCACATGCTGTACATCCAATACACTTCGACGGGTTGATCTCATAGCTGATAAGCTTCTTGCACTTTCCAGATGGACATTTCTTATCAACGATATGAGCTTTGTACTCCTCAGGGAAGTAGTGCAATGTCGAGAGGACAGGGTTAGGCGCAGTCTGGCCAAGCGCACAGAGGGAACCAATCTTCATAGCATGTGCAATCTGCTCAATCTGCTTGATATCATTCTCCTCTCCCTTACCCTGAGTAATCTTCTCGAGAATGTTGTAGAGGCTCTTTCCGCCGATACGGCAAGGAGCGCACTTTCCACATGATTCATCGACAGTGAAGTTGAGATAGAACTTTGCGACGTCAACGATACAATCATCTTCGTCCATGACGATCATACCGCCGGAACCCATCATCGAGCCAATTCTCTGGAGTCCTCCGAAGTCTATAGGTGTATCGAGGTTCTCTTCAGTGATAACACCACCGGAAGGTCCACCTGTCTGTACAGCTTTGAACTTCTTGCCATGTGCGATACCACCACCGATATCATAGACGATTTCACGGAGCGTTGTTCCCATCGGGACTTCAACAAGACCGGAGTTGCAGATCTTGCCAGTCAACGCGAATACTTTGGTTCCATGGCTGTCTGGAGTACCGATTGAAGCGAACCACTCACCACCGTTGTTGATGATCTGCGCGACATTAGCCCAGGTCTCAACATTGTTGATGACAGTCGGCTTACCCCACAGTCCCTTTGATGCTGGGAATGGTGGTCTCGGCTTAGGCATGCCTCTATGTCCTTCAATGGATTGCAAGAGAGCAGTCTCTTCACCACAGACGAATGCACCAGCGCCCAAACGGATTTCAATATCATAATCGAAGCCCGAACCGAGGATGTCCTTTCCTAAAAGTCCATACTCCCTAGCCTGCTTCATAGCCACTTCGAGACGATGGATAGCAAGAGGATACTCTGCGCGGATGTAGATGAATCCCTGATGTGCACCGACTGTATGGCCGCAGATTGTCATAGCTTCAAGCACTGAATGCGGATCACCTTCCAGCGTGGAACGGTCCATGTATGCACCCGGGTCTCCTTCATCAGCGTTGCAGACTACATATTTCACAGGATCATTCTCCTGCTTTGTGAAGTTCCACTTCATCCATGTCGGGAAGCCTGCACCGCCACGTCCTCTCAGTCCAGCTGTCTTAAGCTCATTGATGACATCATCCGGGGTCATATCGAAAAGGACCTTCTCAAGCGCTTTATAACCACCAGCAGCGATATATTCATCAATATTCTCTGGATCGATGGAACCACAGTTTCTGAGAACGATTCTCATCTGCTTCTGATAGAACTGGATATCCTCGACTTCTTCATATGCCTTATGAGGAGCTTTGTTATAAAGAAGCCTTGTTACTTCGCGGCCTTTGATTACATGCTCTGCGATAAGCTCCTTCGCATCCTCAGGTTTGACCTGCACATAGAATGAATCCTCAGGCAGAATCTTTACGATAGGCCCCTGCTCACAGAATCCAAAACAGCCTGTTTTGATAACCTGCACCTGATCTGCAACGCCCTGTGCTGTAGCCTCATCGATGAGCGCATGGTAAATCTGGTCGGAGCGAGATGACTCACATCCAGTACCTCCACAGACAAGTATATAGTTTTTGAATCCCATCTTACTGCTCCTTTTCCTTCAGCTCGATTCTCAGGTCGTCGACAATCTTGCCACCTTTGAGATGCTCTTCGACGATGCGGTGTGCCGCGTCCTTGTCTACAGAGCCATAGACTACAAGTCCGGATTCCGGTGAATAAACTTCAACTACCGGCTCCGGATTGGGAGCAGCGCTCCCTGTCTGTGTGATGATTACATTATCAATACCCAGCTTCTCTACATCATCTGCGATAGTATTCAGCGTGAGCTTGGCACCGGCATCGATGCCAGAAGTGCCCATAGCGACAACAACATGGACAGAACGTCCGTGAATATCGCGTTTCTTTAGATTCTTCTCCTCACGCTCGCGTATTGCATGAAGATCAGAAAGCGAAAGCTTAGCCATATATTTCTCCTTTCTCAAGGCTGTGAATCAAAGCTCTGAATCTCCCAATCCTTCCAGCCCTGTCAGGGACCGCGTCCCATTTTTCAAGAAGACTCCGGGTTATTTCCATCTCCCGATTGTTCTTCCGTATCTTAACTGTTATGCCATCATCCATGCCAAGGAGCGGCAGCAAAGCTTTATCAAGCTCATCGAAACTACCATCATCCTCTGCAGAGAACTCAAGCTCTGTAATCCCATCTCCTCGTGTTAAGCGGCATCTGCCTTCGCTTCTCTTATATATAATGTGAAGCCCTTGGCCACGCCCTTCGCCCTTGGTAGTGATTCCTTCCCGGAATGGATTTCCCTCCAATGTGAATACGCCATTGTCTGAAATCCTTGCATTCACAACCCCGTCAGCAATTGCTATCGAGACTGCTATTCTCTCTGCTCCAGCTTCAATGCTGTTTGCCACAGCTTCTATGACAAGATCAGAGACATCATGCATCAGGCGAATTTATCCAGGATTCCTGATATCTGATTCTTCGAAACCTTACCGAAGACTTCTCCAGATATTGTCATTACAGGTGCAAGACCACAGCAGCCGACACAACGCACAGCCTCGAGAGAGAACTTGCCATCCTCTGTAAGACCACCAACTTCAAGTCCAAGTTCCTTTCCCAGCTCTTCGACTATCATATCGCCACCTTTCAGATAGCATGCTGTTCCGAGGCATACTTGGATATTGTACTTGCCAGGTCTGTTAAGCTTGAAGAAATGATAGAAAGTAAGTACTCCCCATATCGTCGCAAGAGGTACACCTGTTTCTCTGGAAACACCTTCAGCCGCCTCTCTTGAGACATAGCCAAATTCCTCCTGAACTCTATGGAGGATCATGATGAGATTACCCGGCTTTTCTTTCCACTCGGAAATAAAAGCATTGAGCTCATCAGAGAATATGCTCTGAGCCATAACTCCTCCTTATTTTAAGTCACCATGATTATTGTAATCCATCACTACTTTGTTTTGCAATAAATTGCACTGCAAGAAACGCAACTAGAGTATTTATGATAATTTATTGACATGGAATTTCAGTTAATATACTTTCAATCACATAAAGGGAGAAAATTATCATGAATAGCGATATGCTTATCAGGATTACTCGATACTATAGAGCGCTTAATCGTCTAAGAGCTATCGGTTTAGAGAAAGTGTTTGCACACAACCTTGCAGACGCAGCTGGCGTTTCCGCAGCAATCGTGCGAAAAGACTTCTCACTTCTCGAGCTACATGGCCAGAAACGCGGAGGCTATGAGATTACAGACCTGATTGAGCGCATCTCGAAAATACTGGGAAAGGGAGAGCCTCAGAATGTTATTGTCGTAGGCTGTGGAAGGATCGGGAAAGCTCTGATGCACTATTCCGGCTTCGAGCCAGATGGAATCAGGGTTGTGGCTGGATTCGATACAGATCCGATGGTTTATTCCGATGTCTCGCACCCTGTTCCTGTCTATCCTCTGTCAAGGCTGGATGAGATGGTGGAAGCACTGGACGTGAAAGTCGGCATCATCACAGTACCAGAAGCTGCTGCCGCAGACACTGCAGAAAAGCTCCTTGAAGCTGGTGTAAAAGGAATTCTGAATTTCTCACCTATCACGTTAAAGCCAAAACCAGCACACGAAGGGGAAAGTCCTGCAGTGATCCACAACATCAACATCGCTCTTGAGCTTGAGCAGATATTCTATCAGCTTCAGTTTCCAGACAAGCGATCCTGAGCACGTATCCAGGAAAAGAGATATTGCTGGGAGAGTGCTTCATATGGATGGAAATAGGATGGATCTTTGTCAGGATAGTACTCTTTCATGACTTTCTTCATCCATACATCCAATGGAAAACCCTCCCTTCTCTGATAAGAGAAAATAAGGATGCATGAAGCTACCTTCGGTCCTATGCCCTTGATTGTCTGCAGTGTTTTCATAGCGCTGTCGAAATCCATCTGCTCTATCTCATCAAGAAGAGAGACATTCCTGACAGCATCGATGATGAAAGGCGCGCGGAAGCCAGTGCCAAGCGCCCTTAAATCCCCCTCAGTGGCGCTTGAAAGCTCTTGCGCTGACGGGAAGGAGAAGAAACCAGGTTCCACTTCATGGCCATAAGCCCTGCACAGCCTGTCATAAAGCCCCATTATTCGTTTTATATTGTTGTTCTGCGAGAGGATGAATGAAATCGTGCAAATCCAATGGTCCTGCTTCAGGAGCCTGATCACGCCCGTCTTCTCGACAGCTTCATGAAGTATACTGTCCTTGGCTGCAATAGCTCTGGAAGCTCCTGCGTAATCATAATCGCAGTCAAAGTACTCTCTCAAGAACTCGTCATTCTCAACATCCGAAAGAGTCTTTATACGATAAACACGCTCATTGAGGACTGCAGAAAAGCTTCCATCAGCCTCTTCCCTCCAGCTGAACGTCTGTCCACCAAGAAGTATCTCCCTGAGGTTCTCTTCCATGAAAACTCCTTTGCCTTGAGTATCATTCCCCATGGCTCTTTCTCACTTTATCCATATACTCACCTGGTGTCATGCCTGTATAGCGTCTGAAAATATGGAAGAAGTAGCCTGGATTACTATAGCCGACTTTCTCAGCAATCTCCCCTACAGTGCTCTGATGATAAGCCGACATAAGCTTTCTCGCTTCATCCACCCTTGTCGTATTCAGATAATCCGTGAATCTCTGTCCCATCTCCTTCTGGAAGAGGCGGGAAAGATATTCAGGATTCATGTAGACGACATTCTCAGAAATCCACTTGAGAGAGATATCGGGGTTGGAGAAATTCTCCGCGATATAGCGCCGGACTATATCGACAGGGAATGCCTCGCGGCTGCCTGGCATTTTATGCTCCGCAAAAGCTCTCGCGAGATCTATCAGCTCCTCCATTGTCCTGACATTGCCAAGCTCTTTGAAGAGTATTTCATAATCTTTGCTTTTAATCGCCATGCGAATGAAAAGCGCTTCAGCTTCATCGAGATCCTTGCTGCGCAGTATTGCTTCGGCATCATCCATCAGCGATGGATCGGAAGCGCCAGAAAGCACTGCCCTGTAACGGGTAACTATCTCGTCATCTGCACTTCTGAAACTTGGGAGTATTCTGATTTTCTCCTCATTTCCATCCTCATCATAGATTGAGACAGCGGCGACATTGCTATTCTCTTTGACGAAATATGAGACAATTTCTGCAGGCTTACCCCGATTTACTCCGACGAGCACACCGCCTCGTTCCTCAATTGCTTCTTTCATGTTCTCCAATACGGAGAGCGCTGAGATATCGAGGACAAAATAAACTTTGCCACCAATGGAAACAGGATAGATTGGAACCCTGATACCTTCCTTTCCAATAACTGAAAGCAGCTGAGGAACAAAGCGAGAAGGTTCCAGCGCCTGGACTGTAAGCATAGTCAGCGTCTCATCGGCATCAAATGGCGTAATCCTGTTGCTTCGTTCAATGATCTCTGGAATCGAAGAAGAATCCAGAAGCACTTCCATCAGCATGCTACGCTGCAAAAAGAAGCCATAACGCTCTCCATTGACAGCTATTGAATTCAACAGCGCGTTCCTCTCTCCTTCAATCTCTGCTATGACTTCCTTAAGAGTCTGGATGAGGTCTTCTTTAAGCGCTGGCTTGAGCATGTAGTGCTTAACGCCATAGCTCATAGCTTTCTGAGCATATTCGAATTCCCCGAATCCTGAAAGAATGATGAAGCGCGTATTCTTCAACTTGTTTTTAGTGCGTTTGATCAAATCAAGCCCATCGAGCTTAGGCATGCGGATATCAGTAATCACGATATCAGGCTGCTCTGCAGTTATCATCGACAGAGCCTCTTCACCATCAGCAGCTGTTCCCACAAGCTTCAAGCCCAGTTCCTTCCAAGGAATCCAGCGAACCATCGCATTGCGCACAATATCTTCATCATCTGCCAATATTGCTTTGAGCATCAAACCTCCTTGGAACAATGAATGAAACGATAGCCTTCCCATCCTCATTCCTGAACGAAAGACCTGCATCATTGCCAAACAGCAAATGCAACCTTTCATCAATATTCTGCAATCCTATCCTCTCCGAAGAACGCGATACCCTTCCTTCTTTCAGCCTTTCATCAATATCATCGGGAAATGAAGAGCCTGTGTTTGACACCTCCAGAAGTACACTCTCACCTTGCGCATGACAAGAGACAAGGATAGCTGTCTTTATACCATGCTCCTCTACAGAGTGCTTCACAGCATTCTCAACAAGGGGCTGAAGAGAGAATTTGGGAATCAAAGCCTTCAGTATGCACTCATCAGCATCCACTTCGTAGCTTATCTGATCAGCAAAGCGACAGCGCTGTATACGCAGGAAGCTCTCCAGCATCTCCAGTTCCTTGTGTATAGTGACAAGATCCTCAGAGGAGACAGCTGCCCTAAATAGCGATGCCAGGTCATAGCTCATCGCCGCGATATCATCAGCTTCATACTTCTGGCTCATCCAGTAAATCGAATCAAGGACATTGTACAGAAAGTGAGGATTGATCTGCTGTGTGAGCATCTTTATAGCGCTGTCTTTCAGCATAATCTCCCTCCTGTAATTGTCCTCGACTACCTCATGATAGCTTTTCGCCATGCTATCAAAACGCTTGTTGAGCTCTGCTATCTCATCGCTTCCAGGCAGTGCAACGATATTCTCGCTCCTATTGCCACTGGCAAATGCATCCATCTTCTTCTGCAGCGCTCCAAGTCTGGCAAGCATTCTTTTCACGATATGGTGCAAGATAAGCAGGAATGCCACGAACATAGCCATCAGAACGAAGAATGCGCTCACAACAAGCTCTGCGATATCGCTATAGAGCGACTGCATAGGAAGAAACGCTATGTAAGAGAAACCAGAGGCAGTAAGCTTGCCACGGTAAATGAAGTACTCACCGCCATCAACAGTGGCATCTATGGAAGAGGAACTGGGGAAAGGTACACCTTCAGGGTATTCTGAATAGAGAAGTCTCCCGGAAGATGATGAAAGCACAAGCTTCAGTCCACTGCTTCCTTCGTTTGCACGAAGCGAATCGACAACGGCCGTGGCATCAAGCCTGACAAAGAGCGTAGCCAGCTCATCAAGCGCCAGATATTCAAGCCTTCTTACAGTACGTGCAAGGTATATGCTGCCATCATCGCTGCCAACCCAGACAGAGGCACCATTCTCTGCTCTTGCAAGGGCGGAAACTTCTTCAACAGCTTCAGATGAGAGAGTGAAACCGGCTCCTGCGCGCAGGATACCATGGGAAGTAACAAGCGCGATGTCATCAATAAATGGAGATGTATCAAGCATCGCAGAAATATGAGTAACGATATCAGCTTTAAGGGCTTCTTCATCGCCTTCATCACTGCCATCCTTCAACTTTGAGAGAACATCCTGGAAAAAACCATCAGCAACGAAGATATCGCTGAGCATCTGTGCGCCTGAAAACGCAGAATCTGCCGATGAAAGCAGATAATCCGTATTCTCCCCGCTGATGAGGTAAACTCGTTCCTCATATTCCTCCTGCAACATAGCAAGCAGGAAAACCATCACGCAAAGCACAGAGAGGAAGAATGAGAAAAGTATCAGAGTAAGCTTTCTCTCCAGTGTCATCGGGAATTTCATAGTTCGGTACCGCCTCCTGCCCTGATTAATATATCACGGGCTTTGGCTGAAAATTGAGAGGCGGCTTCATCTGCGTCCATTCCATTTATTACCTTGGCCGAGTACTCATGCAAAAGCAAAGCTATCTCAGAGTTCCCAGCAGGAGGCAAAAACTCCTGCACATCATCGGCGGCAGCCTCGAAGTACATGAGCTGCTTGTTCTCATCCCAATCGAGGGTAAGTGAAGAGATGCTGCGATACGCAGGATAACCAAACGAAAGGCGAAACAGAGCGGTGAGATCGGAAGAGGAGGCCAGCCACGCTAGCAACGCAACAGCCTGTTCCGGATAATCCGCTGCAGTTGTCACCGAAAACAAAGCTTCAGCTTCAACTGTACCATTTCCCAGCTGCACAATGCCATCCTCATCCTTGATATCCGCAGAGGTAACAAAGCGATTCCAAGTACTCTCACTCTCATCTGACGTGAAGAATGGATAAGATTTAATCTCTTTTACTATTGAGAAATATTGGGAGATGTAATCAATATCGCCGGAAAGAATCTCGCTATAAACATCCTTGCCGTACCAACGAAGAAGGGCCTCAAGAAGATCCATCCCCAGCGATGTAGCAGTCTTGATCCCGAGCTTATCATAAACAACAGAGCCAATTTCTCTCAGCGCATCCAGCGTGAAGACTTCTGGCAATGTTATCCCCAGCCCATTGATGATTGCTCTGTCGAAAACCATGACAGGAATACTGTATCCAAGCATAATGCCATAGCCAGAGAAACCTGTAATATAACCCGAAAGCGGCACTATCAGGGATTTCTGTGAGTATTGACTTATATGATCGCTATCCATCTCGATGATATCGGAAAATCTTCCACCTCCGATATCTGCAGAGATATTTCCCCAATATCCTGGGTAATCGATGAATTCAGCAATGATATCAACGTTTGGATTCATGCTCTCATAAAGAGCAAAAGCATCCTCAAGCTTAGCTCTTCGCTCTCCGCTTTCCCAAAGGGAAATTCTTATCGTCATCACCTCTTCAGTACTCTCTGCCACATCAATGCTACCAAGGAGTCCGCTGCCTGGAAATGGAGAAGAAAGAGCAGGTGTATCACTTTCATCGTGCTCCTCTTCATCTACAGCTATCGCTTGATATGGAATATCTATGATTACAGGCTGTGCAGGGTCGTAATACTCATCCACTTCAATCACAGGTGAATCTGGCAACGCCCGCTCATCGTCGCTTTCTGGCACAACAATCGTGCTGCAAGAGGCAACAAGCATACAGCAAGAAAGCATAATAACAGATACTATTCCCCTCGCTCTCCGCTTTTTCATTGACATACCACGCCCCTTCAGAACAAGCATACACCATAAAACAAATGATTTCCTCTGTTTTCTGTATAATGGAAATCGTTTTTTTGCATTACCTCCTTTTAAGAAAAAAAGTAAATTAAGCTTGTAAACGGGAGAACAAAGACAGATCCTGCTTGCTGAAAACAGCATAAGGTTAGAGACCCTGCTGGTTCCGATCCCCCCTTCTTTTTTCCAGCAGGAGTCCGCTATTCCCTCGGGCTATGCTTCCGAGCATGAGAGCATAGCCTTTCTTTTTCCCTCCTTTTCCGTATCCTCCAAGGGGAGGGAATAGTTTTCACTTCACAGTCACTGATAACGGAAAGTGATCTGAATAGCCATAACCAAGCGAGACATCGTACTTCAATGGCTTTCCTGTCCTGTCTTTCATGACGCGAGGGGGCGAGAAAGACACAGAATCATACTCAATTCCCTCCCCGTCCCATGCTTCTGAAGAGAGGAATATGCCATCATAGATGAACCATTCATTCTCATAGCAGTAAGTGCCCTTCTCTACCATTTCCAAGTCAGGATCCAGAAGAGGAAAGAAGTAGATACCATCAGATGTCTCGGAGGGATCGCCTGTGACGAACATAGCAGTTTTGCCATACCCCTCTGGGAAGACGGCAATGCTTTCCTCGCAAAGACGTGGATCCGTATTGAAATCACCAGCAGCTATAGCAATACCTGATGTGTTCTCCATCAGCTCTTTAAGATAGAGAGCCTCTTCATAGCGTTCATTCTCCCCTCCATCAAGCCTGCTTGTGAAATGAACGCCGAAAACATGTACAACCTCTTCACCAATGCTGAATGTAAGCTCAAGGAACGGTCTTGAATCACCAACCGCATGCGTTCTGGCATCAAGTGGCTCATGCTTTGAGATAAAGCCAACAGAAAGAATACCAAGACCATCATCTGCAAGACCATAGTACAGAAAGCCTTTCTCTTTCAGTCCAGCTTCAAGCAGATCGGCAAGCACTGACGAACTTTCAATCTCTTCGAGGATTATCACATCGGAATCAGAATAATACTTGCCTAAAAGGATTGCAGTCTCTTTGACTCTAGTGAAATAAGCCTCTCCATCATAACCATCGCTATGGAAGAAGCCATCGAACTCCGTGCCATCATCAACTGCATCGAAAAACGCATAAGCGTTGTAGGTTGTAATCGTGAAAGATGGATTATCCATGCTTTGCTGGCAGGAGATGAAAACAAAAAAAGATAGGGACAGAAATAAGAGCTTCATACTATATATACGCTTTCTGTCCCTGAAAATGTCAGAAATTCAGATCTCTTTCTTCTCTTTCACTATTCTGGAAAGGATTCCATACTCGAGCGCTTCCGGAGCTGTCATCCAGCAATCACGCTCCGTATCCTGCTCTACTTCCGAGACATCCTTTCCTGTAGCCTCTGCGATAACCTGATCAAGCCTATGGCGGAGCGCTTCAATCTTGTCAGCATAGATAGCGACATCGATAGCGACACCTTTCAGCTGCGAAAGTGGCTGATGAATCAGATAAGACGAATCAGGAAGACCCAGCCTCCTCTCTTTAGGAACCGCAAGGAAGATCAATGCTGCTGCAGAAGCAACAAGCCCCATTCCAATGACAGTGACAGGTGAGTTAACGAATCTGATCATGTCGTAGATCGCAAATCCTGAATCCACATCCCCTCCGGGGCTGTTGATATAAACATAAATTGGATCGGAAGACTCACTGTCCAGAACTAAAATCTGACGAGCGAATTCATCAGCTCTGTCTTTGTTAATCTCTCCGGAAATCAGCACAGTACGTGTTTTCAGAAGCCTATCCTGAAGCCCTGGCTCTGGCTTATAATCCTTATTCTCATTTTCCATAGCTAAATAATAGCTACAAAGAGCTCATGGTGCAACGATACATCTTTCAATATAATAACTACCATGAAAGCAGCAGCAGTATCAGTAATCGGAAGGCCATCGGCTGGAAAATCGACATTAGTCAACACAATCACAGGTATGAAAGTCTCGATAACATCTCCCACGCCGCAAACAACCAGAAACAAGATTCGAGGTATTTATACAGATCAGAGAGGCCAGCTGATCTTCACAGATACGCCAGGTTTTCATCTTTCAGAGAAGGAAATCAACAAGAGAATGCAAGAGGAGACAGTATCATCGCTAAGCGACAGCGATATGATTCTCTACATACTGGATGGGAAGAGAAAGCCTGGAAAAGAAGAAGAGACAATAGCGAGCTTAGTCAGAAAGGCAGGTGTTCCAATCGTTGCCGTTCTCAACAAAGCTGATATCCTCACAGATGAAGAGAAGAAAGAAGGGCTTGAGTATCTGCGTTCCGCTTTCCCATCATCTGAAGTGCTTGCAGCCTCTGGCAAGCTTGACGAAGGCGTTGACGAAATACTCATCAGCCTCTTCCGTCTCGCTCCGGAAGGAGAGCTGCTATACGATGAAAACACATACACCGACCAGGATCTGGAGTTCAGAATCTCAGAGATTATCAGAGAAAAGACTATCGCAAATCTCTCAGACGAGATGCCTCATGTCATCTATGTCGAGATTGAAGATCTGGAATATGATAGCGAAAACAGCCATGTCTGGATACGCGCCTCCATCAACACAGAACGAGAAGGACAGAAAGGAATCATAGTCGGCAGAGGCGGAGAGAACATCAAGAGAATAAGGAAAGAGTCCTTCTCAGATATCAAAAAGATCTTTCCAGGCATGAAGCTCACTCTGGATCTGCGAGTGAAATCCGCACCAGGCTGGAGGAAGAACAGCAGGACCCTGGACAGAATCTTCAAGAGCTGAACTGGCTGTTGTAGAGAGTGGCATAGAAGCCATTGCGCTCCATAAGCTCTTTATGAGTGCCAGTCTCTATCACGTCGCCATCCTTTATGACGAGAATCAAATCTGCGCTCCTGATTGTAGAAAGCCTATGAGCCACAATGAACGATGTACGGCCTTGCATCAAGCGCATAAATGATTCTTGTATCAGCATTTCAGTGCGTGTATCAATTGATGATGTAGCTTCATCGAGTATTAGCATCTGAGGCGAAGAGAGCATGATGCGGGAAATAGAGATTAGCTGTCTCTCGCCTACAGATATCCCATCACTCTCATCGCTGACAATCTCATCATAACCTGCTGGCAGGGAAGAGATGAACGTATCAATGTGCGAAAGTTCCGCAGCTCTCCTGATTTCATCATCGCTCGCCTCTGGCTTGCCCAGCGCGATGTTATCGCGGATGCTGCCCATCTTCAGCCATGTATCCTGAAGCACCATGCCAAAGCTCTTTCTCAGAGATGTTCGCTGTACAGACGCAATATCCCGACCATCTATCCTGATAACGCCACGCTGTGGATCATAGAATCTCATCAGCAGATTGATGATCGTCGTCTTTCCAGAACCAGTCGGACCGACAATAGCGACTTTCATGCCAGGCTTTACTGATAGCGAAAGATCTTTAATCAAAGGACGATTTTTCGTATAGGAGAACTGCACATGCTCAATGCTGACACTTCCATCCTTCACGCTCAGCTCCTCGA